>JARFQS010000327.1 GCA_029287645.1 Thermoanaerobaculia bacterium
ACCCTACACGGTCAACGAGATCGATCTGCTGGCCAGCGGCGACATTCTGCTGCTCTATACCGACGGACTCTCCGAGCACGCCGGCGGTCGGTATTTCCCTGTCGCTGTGGAGGCGACGTTGGCCCGAGTTCGGGACCAGCCCGCCGAGGTCATCTGCGAGAGGCTGAAGCAGGAGGTTCTGGCGTTCGAGGCCGCCGCGGACGACATCAGCTTCGTGGTGATCAAGAAGAACTGAGAAGTAGCGGGGATGAGTTCCGAGTTTCCCCGGCTTTGACCAGGGAGGTCCGGAACGGTCTTGCCGAGTCTAAGGATTGTAGGCGGTGGGGACGAACTCGTCGTCTTCCTGCAGCATGCGCTCGAACTTCAGGAATTCGTAGTAGCCGCACTTGCGCAGGCCCGGGTAGTCCCCGCAGATGGCGGGTCGGGCCTCGTAGATCGTGCACATGCGGGTCTCCTGGTCGAGGAACCTGCAGGCGGTTCCGTAGTGCTCGTCCTTGCGGTGGCGCAGGACTCGTTCACCCGGCTCATGACCCTTCTTGGTGAACTTCTTTCGTGCTTCCTTGCGTGAGATACCGAAGTACTTGGCCAGGCGGGCGATATCTTTGTTGTCGACAATGATCCTCGCGTAGGAACAACAGTACGCCGGGCAGACGTCGCAATCGTAGAGGACTCTGAGCTTTTTCTTCTTCCCCATGACGGGCGGATTGTAACCGAGACCTTGCGGAAGCCGAGATGCGATTCGCTATCGACCTAGGTCGGAGATCGTCGCCGGCGTCGCATGCGCTCCATGCGCTGGTCGCGCAAGGCTGCGGCAGCCTCGCGCTGATCGACGATGCGGTCCGATTCGTCGACGATTTCGACCCCCAGGACCGTTTCGGTCAGGTCCTCGAGAGTCACCAACCCGGAGACCCCACCGTGCTCGTCGATCGCCATGGCGATCGGCTCACGCCGTTCGAGAATCTGTCGCATGGCGGAGGCCACCGACGCCACCTCCGGAATGAACCAGATGGGTCGCATCAGGTTCTCGAGAACGGTGTCCTGGGGCAAGCCGTCAGCGATCCTCTTCAGGATCTCGCGCTGCAGCACATAGCCGACCACGTTGTCTCGACTGTCCCGATACAAGGGAATTCGGCTGACCGTTTCGGCTTCCCGATCGGCCAGCAGATCGGCGATGGTCACATCGGCGGGAAGCATCACGGCGACGGTTCGGGGCGTCATGACATCTTCGACCCGCACCTCGTCGAAGCGCAGGAGATTCTCGAAGATCCTCGATTCACCCGGCGAGATCGCTCCGTGATGAGCGGCTGTGGCAATGGTGGAGGCGAGCTCACCCCGAGACAGTGTCGGTGCGTGGCCGCGCGTCAGTAGACGAGTCAAGAGACGCGAGACCACCAATGCCGGCGTCATGGCTTTGGTCAGAATCTGCAGAGACCAACCCACGAAGCCGGAGAGCTTGCGGGCATAGACGGCGCCGAGGGTCTTGGGGATGATCTCGGAGACCACCAGGATGAGAAAGGTCAAGGCCCCGGAGAACACTCCCACCCATGCGCTGCCGAAGACTCTGGCGGCCTGCGCTCCAGCCAGCGTCGCCCCCAGGGTGTTGGCTACCGTGTTGAGAGTGAGGATGGCGCTAATCGCGTCGTCGACGCGAGTCTGCTTGAGCTTCAGGAGCATCCCCGCACCCCGGCTTCCCTCGTCCCGCTGGTGGGCGAGCGTAGCGTTGCGCGAGGACAGGAGGGCGGCCTCCAAGAGAGAGCAGACGAACGAGACTCCGACTGCCAGACCCACGTAGAGCACGAGGAGGCTCAAGAACGAACTCCCGACAGGGCCAGACGAGCTCTTTGGAAGATGCACATGGAGACAGCGGGCCTCAGCTGAGCTTGTAGAAACGTCCCAGAAGCGACTGCAGCGGAAATCGCTGCAGGCGGCCAGCGGCTGCAGACTGTTCGTCGAAGCTCTGGTCGTCGTCCGCGTCGATGCCGTCTTCCCACACCAGTATCGGGAGAGGATCCGCGGCGTGCTGCCCGCTCTCGGAGAGGGTCGCGTGGTCGGAAGCGACGATGACTCGAAGCGGTCCCGAGCTGTCGTCCAGGAGCCAAGCCAGCTGCCGATCGATCTTCTCCAGGAACTCCACCTTCAGATCCGGTCGTTGATCGTGAGCTGCAATGTCGGCGCCCTTGAAGTGCAAGACCACCAGATCGTTGCGACCCAGCTCCTTGCGGGCCGCACGCACCTTGGCTTCGAGGTCGGTGTCCAGATTCGCCGTCATGCTCTCCTTGGTCACCGCCTTGCCGCCCAGCCATTCGGCGATTCCAAGGAGGGTCTTGTCACCGCCTATGCAGGCAACGCGCAAGGGAAGACCTCCGTCCTCCAGTGGCAACAGTCGGTGGAGTCGTCCCGCGCCCCGGGTGAGGATCGCATTGGCCGGTGATAGGCCTTCGGCGACTCGAGCTTCGTTGATCGGGTGCTTCTCCAGAATGCGGCGAGCCTCCTGCTCGAAAAGGGCCAGAACCGCAGCCGTCAGCACGGCTCGGTCGTCCTCGGGATCGAGCGGCTCTGGGACGAGAGGTGGCCCCGGAACGGCTCCCTCGCCAGGGTCACTGCCCTGAATCGCCGGTGACAGGCGAGACCCGCGCAAGACGACGGCCAGGCGATGCTCGGTTCCGGCCTTGACCCGGACCTCCACCTCGCGATCGAGACCGGACGGCAGCGACAAGCGGTCTAGTGCAGCTGCCAATTCGGCGGCCTGCTCGCGGATTCTCCCGGCGCGACGGTCGATGACTCGCCCACCCTCGTCGAGGGTCGCGAGGTTGCCCCTCAAAGCGATGTCGCTCGGTTGGATGGAGACCCCGGCGCCGAGAGCCTCGATCGGACCCCGCTTCATCGCCTGAGGCGATTGGCCGAGCAGCGCAAGATTGCCGGCCGCCGTGTCCGGCACGACGCCCGGCGCGACCGTATCGGCGAGGCCGCACTGCCCTTCGCGTGCCAAGCGGTCGAGCACCGGCGTGCTGGCGGCCTGCAAGGGAGTTCTTCCGCCGAGGGCTCGAACAGAGCGGTCTGCGAGACCGTCGATGACCACGAGCAGGGTCGGCTTGGGGTGCTGCTGCGGAGTCCAATCCTCCAGACCCAGCCGCGGAAGGCTGTGCTGGAGAATGCTGGTGACGACTCGCATGGTGGCCTCGACCGGCGGATCGCCGTCGGAGGTGTCGAGAATGGGGCGATCGTGCTGCTCGGCTTGCTGCAATATGTAGTCGTGAATCGTGCGGATCGAGGAGAAGCTCTCGAGGTATCTCTCGGCGAGGCGTCCACCCGCCCGGCTGCGCGCCAGGAACCGCGTGCGGTGAGCCTCCTCGTTCAGCGTCGCCAGGACCAGTGGGACCTGGTAGACGGCCCCCTCGAGATCGGGAAAGGGCACCATGCCGGGGTGAACGTGTACGCCTTCGACGATGATGCTCATGTTCTCGACCATCGCTCGCTCGACGACCGCCCTGACACCGACGCAAACTCGGATGGCCTGCTCCTCGAATGTCGCGATGAGGCGTTGCGTGTGGTCGGACTCCTGGGAGGTGCTCAGCAGGGTGTCGGCGGCGGCCTGGTCGTAGGGAGGTGCAACCTCGAAGCTGGAGCTGTGCAACGCTGGGAGAATCGATTGCGTGAAGACCATTCGCATGACCTGCCGTATCGTGTCGGTCGCGTTGATCCGGTAGATGCGCAATAACGGGCCCAGCTCGAGGGCCAGTGTCGATTTCCCCGTGCCGCTGGCTCCGCCGACATAGATCACCAGGGGTCTTGGAAGCCTGTGGATACGTCGAATGGCGCGGTATCGAAGAGCCGCATTCTTGCCTTGGAGGCGCTCGAGAACGTCTCCGACCCGTCTCGCCAGCTCGCCGCTCTTCAGGACGGTAATGTTCTCGGCAACGAGCTCCGCCTCGAGCTCGGTCACGAGCCGGTAGGCGCGATCCATGTCGAGTCCGGCGGCATGGATGCTGCGGGCCAGGAGCCCCCTCGAAAAGGGCTGCTCCTGGCCTGCGTAGACCACGCGCACTCCCTGCGAATCGGCGTCCGCCTCGGGGCGCAGACGGCTTGTTCCGTCATGCGTACGTTCCACTTCCTCGAAGATCAAGTCGCGCAACTCACTCGTCGTGACTTCGTCGCGATCGCTCAAGCGGTCTCGAATGGCCCGAGCGATTGCATAGGCCGGATCGAAATCCAGGCCCCGCCGGATGAGATCGTGAGTGATCATGCCGCGCAGGAAGCGCTGCCGACCTCCGTCCGCGGAGACGACGACGAGCTGTTTGCGGCCCTTCGATGAGCCTCGAGATTTGTCGTCCGATGAGCTGGCCATGACGGGTTGGAGGGAGTTGAGACGACCTGCCGGCAAACTTCTTGGATCGAGCTGGGGGTCGCTGAAGCTGCCCAGCGTCTACGGCGATTGCGAGCCAGTGCACCAGCAGGTCGCGGTCTCGCAGATTCGCTCGGGGGAATTGGAGACTCAACCTCCGGAACCCATGGCGAGGAGCAACTTCGGTGACACCAGCCAATGGAGCGTTCCCACGCCGGCTCTCAGGTCGCTCCAGTCCTCGATCGGCAGGTCGACCCTCGCCAGTGCGGCCGTCGGCATGCGGGGATCGCCTCCACCGGTCAGAGCTCCGACGAGCCCGGACCAGGTGGGTTCGTGGCCCGCCAACAGCAAACGGGAGTGGTTGGCATCTTGCGCCTGGACCACAGAGAGGACCCTGGAGGGGCTGGATCCGTAGAACTCATCGCACAGCACCATGGGACAGCTCCATCTGCCGCTCTGACTGGCCAGCTCCGAGGTCGCTCGTGCCCGGACCGCGGTCGAGGACAGGATCAGATCGGGTTGGAGATCGAGCTTCGAAATGAAGCGGCCCATGAGGCGAGCCGCTCGGATGCCTCGCTTTGCGAGGGGGCGGCCATGGTCGGACTCGAAGTCCGCCTTCCAGTCGGACTTGGCATGTCGGAGGATCAAGAGTTGCTTCAAGTGACCAAATCCCTTGTGTGGATCGCCGTACTTCTGCACTCTATCCCATGGAAGAGATACTCCTCCGGCCTGTGAAGGAGCGGCAGGCACGCCTGGTAGTATCGGGAGCCTCTGCCTCTCGAAGCTGCGCGCGTTGTAGCGCTGAAGGGACCGGATCCAACGATGACGGTGAAAGACAGCAAGAAGCCCTCTTCAGGCAGGGCCGGCGTCAAAGGCGTCAACCTGAGTCATCGCATCTACTACTTCAATCGAGAGTTGAGCTGGCTCCAGTTCAACGAGCGGGTGCTCGAAGAGGCGCTCGACGAACGACACCCCCTTCTCGAGCGGGTCAAGTTCCTGTCGATCTTCTCGAGCAACCTGGATGAGTTCTTCATGATCCGGGTCTCGGGCCTGCGACGTCAGCTCGCCGGCGGCGCTCTGAAGGCGCCCCCGGACGGCATGTCCCCCGGCGAACAGCTCAAAGCGATCCGAGCTCGCCTGGATCCTGCTCTGGACCGGGCCGCGGAATGCTGGAAGAAGGATGTGCTTGCCAAGCTCAGGGCCGCAGGAGTCGAAGTGCTGTCCTACGACGAGCTGAAGAGCAAACAGCGGAAGCTCTTACGCAAGCACTTCAAGAGGGAGATCTTTCCGGTTCTGACGCCACTGGCGTTCGATCCTGGACACCCGTTTCCTCACATTTCCAACCTGAGCGTCAATCTTGCGGCCGTTATCGACGACCCGGGCAGGGGTGAGAAGTTCGCGCGAGTCAAGGTGCCACACATGTTCCCCAGGTTCGTTCGGGTCCCGAGTGAGGAGAAGGCGGAACGCTACGAGGAGCGGGGCCTGGTGGGCACCGAATCGATGAACTTCGTTTGGCTGGAAGAGGTCATCGCGGCCAACCTCGACACCCTGTTTCCGGGGCTGCGGGTGGAGGCGGCGTACCCATTCAGGGTCTCCCGTGATGCCGACGTCGAGATCGAGGAGGACGAGGCTTCAGATCTGCTGTCGGCAATGGAGGTCGTCGTAGGCCAGCGTCACTTCGGCTCAGCGGTCCGCCTCGAGGTGGACGCTCGCATGCCTCCTCGGGTCAGAGACATCCTGGTCGACAATCTGGGCCTGGCTCCGTATCAGGTCTTTGCCGTGGAGGGGCCTCTGGGTCAGTCGGACCTCATGGAGCTGACCAAGCTCGATCTCCCCGAGTTGAAGGACCCCCCTTTCACGCCGAGCGAGCCTCTGGTACTGAAGGGTGAGGAGAGCACGTTTTCCGTGCTCAAGCGTCGGAACATCCTCCTCTATCACCCCTACGACAGCTTCCGGCCAGTGGTGGATTTCGTTCGCGAGGCTGCAAAAGATCCCGATGTCCTGGCCATCAAGCAGACCCTCTACCGCGTCGGACCGAACTCTCCGATCGTCGAAGCGCTGCGACAGGCGAGGGAAAACGGCAAGCAGGTCTCCGTGCTGGTGGAGCTCAAGGCCCGGTTCGACGAGGAGAACAACATCGTCTGGGCCCGCTCGCTCGAGGAGGCGGGCGTTCACGTCGTCTACGGATTGGTCGGGCTCAAGACCCACTCCAAGATGTGCCTGGTGGTTCGTCGAGAATCAGATGGCGTCCAGCGGTACGTCCATCTCGGAACCGGCAACTACAACCCGGTCACGGCGCGCATCTACACCGATCTGGGCTACATGACGGCCGACCCCGAGATAGCGGCCGACGTTTCGGAGCTCTTCAATGCCCTGACGGGCTACTCGAGAGAGGATCGCTACCGCAAGCTCCTGGTGGCTCCCGGGAAAATGCGACAGCAGATCCTGGAGAGGATCCAGCGCGAGATCGACTGCCATCGCGATAGCGGCGACGGTCGCCTGGCCTTCAAGATGAACTCCCTGGTGGACAAGGCCTGTATCAAGGCGCTGTACGAGGCGTCGATCGCCGGAGTCAAGGTCGACCTGCAAGTAAGAGGAATCTGTTGCTTGCGGCCCGGTGTGGAGAGGGTGAGCGAGAACATCACGGTCACCTCGATCGTCGGGCGGTTCCTGGAGCATAGCCGGATCTACTACTTCCGCAACGGCGGCGATGAGGAGATTCTTCTCGGAAGTGCGGATCTCATGCCCCGGAACCTGGGAGGCAGGGTCGAGACACTCTTCCCAATCGATGACGAGAGATTGAAGCGGGCTCTGCGCGATGAGGTCCTCGATCTCCACCTGCGGGACAACGTCCAGTCCCGTGAGCTGCTGTCCGATGGAAAGTATGTCCGCTCGAGTCCTGGCGAGGAAGATGCGGTCCTCGACTCGCAGGGTCTGCTGCTCGGGCAGCCGGGCTCCTGGCACCTGGATGACTGAAAGCTCCGAGTTGGCCGTCTGGTGGCGAACCTTCAGCTCTTCGCCTTGTCGCCCTTCTTCGAGTTCTTCTTCTTCCCGTTGTCTCTCTTCTCGGAGCTCGCAGCACCGTCGGTGGCGGGTGTCTCGAGATTCGCCTCGAGGGCCTCGATCAGCGTCTCCATGGTCTTGACCCGCTCCCAGTATTTGTCGTTGCCCTCGATGATGGTCCATGGGGCGGTGAGAGTGCTGGTCTTGCGCAGCATGTCGATGAGGGCTTCCTCGTAGAGGCCCCATTTCTTCCGATTTCTCCAGTCCTCTTCCGTCAACTTCCACTGCTTGTGGGGCGTGCTGCGTCGCCTCTCGAAGCGGCTGAGCTGCTCTTCCGCGCTGATCTCGAACCACATCTTCACCAGGATCATGCCGTGGTCGGTGAGCTGTCGCTCGAAGTCGTTGATCTCCCGATAGGCGCGCTTCCACTGCTCTTCGGTAGCGAAGCCCTCGACCCTCTCCACCAGCACGCGTCCGTACCAGGAGCGATCGAAAACGACGATCTGCTTGTCGTCGGGAGCCTTGAGGCGGCGCCAGAATCGCCACAGGTAGTGATG
>JARFQS010000331.1 GCA_029287645.1 Thermoanaerobaculia bacterium
GAACACATGCCGGTCGCCTTCGGGTCCACTGTGGACGGCGTAGTGTTTGGCGCAAGCCGCCGCTTTCAGGTACCGGGGGTCGTCGCCCTGCAGACCGCGCACAAAAGCGGCTCCTATCTGAGCGGTCAGAAAGGGATCTTCGCCGTAGGTCTCCTGCCCTCGCCCCCACCGTGGGTCACGAAAGATGTTGATATTGGGTGTCCAGAAAGTCAGACCCTGATACTGACCCCGTCGACCGGCGCGGGCGAAGGCGTGATGTTTGGCCCTGGCCTCATCAGAGATCGCCGTCGCGACCCGCAAGACCAGATCCGTGTCGAAAGTCGCCGCTAGCCCGATGGCCTGGGGAAAGACCGTCGCCCTTCCCGCGCGAGCTACCCCGTGCAGGCTCTCGTTCCACCAGTTGTACTCCGGCACACCCAGCCGAGGAATGGCAGCGGCGGCGAAGACCATCTGCGAAACCTTCTCCTCCAGCGTCAGCCGGGAAACGAGATCGGCAGCACGCACCTCGACCGGCAGCTCGGGGTTCAGGTATGACGGCTCCTCAGCCCACAGACTGGCTGCAGCAAGCGTCGTGAGCAAGATGATTGGAAGTAATCTGGACATCGGTTCTCCTCTGAAGACGCTCCTTCCTGACTTCTGGTTCGCCGAGAATACAGCACCTTTCAGGATCCTCGCTGGATCGAGGACCCAGCCCAAAACGACACCGCAGTCCGTCCATCGTCGATAGAATGACAGGCTATGAGCTGCGGTCTGCATCTCCTGTCCGTCGGACATCTGAAGGTACTACTGGGCATCTGCATGGCGATGACCGCGTTTGCGTCCAGCAGCTATGCTCAACCCGCCTCGAGTCCGGCGCAGCCCGTACTTCGAGCCATCGTAGAGGCCGAGAACGCACTGCGACAGAACGAGCCCCAGTTGGCCGAAAGCCGTTACCGCACTGCCTTGCAGGAAGGCTGGTTACTCCTCGGGGCACTGGCGGTAGCCGAAGACGATATGGAGGCTGCCAAGTCCGCCTACGAATCGGCCCTGGTTTCCGCGGTCGAGTCGCATCGAGCCAAACTGAGTCTGGCCACCCTTGCCATCAAGACCGGGAATCCCGAAGAAGCCATCACCCCGTTGCGCCTGATCGTGAGTATGAACACCATGGATCATCAGGCTCGCCAGCTCCTGGCACAGGCTCTGGCAACCAATGGTCAGATCGACGAGTCGATCCAGGAGATGAGGGAGCTACAGATTCTGTTTCCCCAGGATCTGGAGATCAACTACCAACTGGCTACACTTCTCCTCCGACATGAGCGGATCGACGAAGTGGAGCCGCTGTTTGCCGAGCTGGCTGCCAACCGGCCCATGCCCCAGACCTACATCCTGATCGGCAGGACCTACCGGGATTTCGATTACTACCCCCAGGCACGTGAGGCCCTGAACCGCGCCCTCGAGATGGATCCACAGGTCCGAAGGGCCAACTTCTACCTCGGAACAGTCGAGTTCTTCGAACACGGGCAGTCCCGGATCAATGAAGCGATGGACTACCTCCAGGCGGAGCTCGATCTGGAACCCGAGGACCCCATGTCCAACCTCTACCTCGGTCTGGCCCTGGTAGAGGAGCGCCGCGAGGACGATGCCATACCGCCACTGGAGATCGCGAGTCGTTATCCTCAAACGCAGACACTGGCACTGGAATTTCTCGGCCGCGCCCATCTGCGACTGGGCCAGATCGACGAATCAGTGACCTATCTGAGACAGGCCCTGGAGCTGGCGGAGCTCCTATCGGAGAGCGGCCCGAACAAACTATTGGTAGACCACCGGCTCCGGCAGGTTTCGATGATCCATTACCAGCTCGGGATGGCCCTGCGGCGCTCTGGAGACACCGAAGCGGCAGCGCCTCACTTCGAGGCCGCGGAAGAGTTCAAGGCGAGGCAGACCGAGGATTCCCGCGATCGCCTCGAGACCTTCATGCAGATCGAGCCCGGAAAGGAGATTCAACAGTCCCTGACCCTGCCCCTGGAGACACCCGAGCTGGAGGGCTTGAGCGAGCAGGCGCGGCGACAGCTGCAAGAAGAGCTCGAAGAACACCTGGCCCAGGTATATCTGAATCTCGGCGTATTGCAGGTGCAATCCAAGCATCTCGAGCGAGCTGGCGATCTATTTGCTGAGGCCGCCAAGCTGGCGCCCGAATCTCACCAGGTGCAGTACTCGCTGGGAGTGACGCGCTTCAACAGCGGTCAGTTCGAACTGGCGACCGAACCTTTGGCTCGATCACTGGAGTCCGACCCGAACAACGCTGAGCTCCGACGAATGCTGGCGCTCGCCTGGTTCAACACGGATCACTATGAGGAAGCGGTAGCGCTGCTGAGAGACGACAGCGAAAGGGAAGGTAGTCGTTCCCTTCAGTACGCCTATGGTCTGGCGCTGGTGCGTTCAGGGAGAGCGGAGGAAGCGCAAGAGGTCTTTACCGAGCTGCTGACCAAGTACCCCGATTGGGGAGAGCTGAGCGTGGTGCTCGGTCAGGCCATGGCCCAGGGAGACGATTATCCGAAAGCGATCGAGGCTCTGGAAAAGGCGATCGAGGTGCAACCGGATGTGGCGGAGGCCCATCTCAACCTCGGCGAAATCTACTTGCGCCAGGGAGAGCTGGAATCGGCAGAAAGGGAGCTCCGAGCCGAGCTCGAGAACTACCCGCACGACTTGCGCGCGCAGAACTTACTGGCTATGGTTCTCGACCTTGCAGGTAAGCAGACGGAAGCGCTCGAGATTCTCACGGGGCTGCTCGAGGAGACTCCACATT
>JARFQS010000335.1 GCA_029287645.1 Thermoanaerobaculia bacterium
CCCCCCCCCCCCCCCCCCCCCCCCCCCCCCCCCCCCCCCCCCCCCCCCCCCCCCCCCCCTTTTCAAGCAGAAGACGGCATCCGAGATTAGGTCGTTGGTCTCGTGGGCTCGGAGATGTGTATAAGAGACAGCCCTTTGCCCGGCCTCGAGATCGAGCAGGTAGTGGTACAGATAGCAGAACACGTAGGGCTCGTCGACACCGTTCGCGTCGTGTCGGTGGGTGGCGTACCAGGCGACGGGCGGCGCTTGCCGGCGCACGGAGCCCGGCACCAGGGTCGGCAGGCGGAAGGGCCAGCCGGTCGTCTCCTCCCAGGACTCCAACCAGCCACTCCATGGGTGGAACCGGACATCCGACCTGTGTGTTCCCGAGCCGAGGGTATGCACCTGAATGCCGCCAACCGAGGCGGCGAGCAGATGGATCTTGTCGAAGTCACCCGCCGGTACCTGGAGCCGCTGGCCGCGGCAGACAAGCGCGTTCAGCGCGCCACCCGTGGCCGGACCGAATCTGAATTCGACGCCGCCGGACCAGACGGTATGGGGAAAGAGCTCGGCGGGAATCGAATGACCTCTGCGGTCCAGGCCTGGCCCAGCTGACTCGTTCTGGGCGCTGGTTGCAGCGAGATTCCACGGCAGGGAGAGCGATTGGTTTCTGGGTGGTAGGAGGGATGTCTCGGGCGGCGCGAGCTCTAGGGCCAGGGTCTTGGGTTGAAAAGGGCCGAGGTCGGTAGACACCCGCCCTTCGTCAATGTGGGCCTGCCCCGAGTCCTTTTCGCAGCCGTCCACCTCCATGCCGCCGAGGACCTCTGTAGGGAAGGCCAGTCGAACTGCATCGAGCTGGCCACCCGAAGTCTCCTGAATACGAATCACTGTCCGCTGCCCGGCTTCCTCCCGCTTTACGGAGCGAATCGCGGCGGATCGGTTGCTGGTCGTCACGAAGCCGAGCTCCCTACCAAGGGGCCCGGGGTGGCGTCGAGTATGGAAAGCCATGAGTGGCTGGTTCAAGCGAGCCGCCTGCCAGACGGTATCGCCATCACTCCAGCGGCCCGCATGTCCGAGCAACGCGTACGTGAATCGGTGGTGGCCGAGATCCTGATACCCCTGATGTCGAAACTTGCGAATCACTCTCGGAGAGCGCAGGAGCGACAGGCGGAGGGTCGAATCGTCCGGCTTGTCCCAGCCGTACTTCGAGTCGTTGAGCACCGAAAGGCCGCAGCCGGCTTCCTGCGACGAGACGTCTGCCCATTGCTGGGCCGGCACCTCGTACCGCTCGCGGCGATTGTTGCCGCGCTCGATGACTCCGAGCCCGAGGTCGTAAGTGGCTTCGGCGCTGGGGGTCGTGACCCGAAATGCCGCCTTGAGAAGCCGTCCCGTGGTCTGCCAGTTCACCTGGTTGAGGACCTCCAACCGCCTACCGGCGTCGCCTCCGGTGAGTGAGATCCGTTGGTTGAAGATGGAACCGGCAGCTTGCCGGCGAACCTCGAGGCTCCACCTGACAGGTCCGGACTCCAGGATGCGGATGCTGGCCGGAGCCGAGACCCGCCGTGCAGCAGGGCCGGAGACGTCGTCGAAGAGCACTTCCCACGCCGGCCATCGGGCCGAGCGATCGCGCAGCATCTCCAGAGTGGCGGGCGCAGCGAGCAGCTGTCGATCGAGGCGCTTGTCGAAGAGACCCGCGAGGTCCCCATGGGTGTCGACCTCGACCCTGTAGAACTCGTTCTCCAAACTCGATTCGGTAATCTGGACGTCGGGCACCGAGGTGGCGGTTGCCTCTCCCTCCAGGATCTCGAACACCTGCACCGATACGGGCGCGACTGGAGCCAGGAACGCGATGTCCAGCTCTCTCTCGGAGGTGCCGATGATCTGAACGACGAGCTCTTCCCCGTCCGCGGCTCTCGCGAGGAGGCTCGTGGGTGGCGTACCGGTCCACGGGATCCGAGCCTCGACTACGTCCTGGCGCTCGACGGAAAGGGGATTGAACACGACCAACGGCAGTCCCTCGGTGCGAGTGTCGAGGCCGCTGGCAATGGCGCCCACCGACTGTGTCAGCACCGAGCCGAACTGATTGAGAGCCAGAAGCTCGTCGTTCCAGGAGAAGCGATAGGCCGCAGGAATGCTGGTGCCGGTGAGGTCGTCGTGCATCTGGTGCCAGAGGAATCTGAGCCAGGCGTCACGCAGTCTCTCCGCCGGATAGGGCAGCGCGCCGAGCCAATCGGCGATCACGGCAGCCTTCTCGGCTGCCTCGGCCATCGACTCGTTGCGGCGATTCCATCGCTTGAGCTCGGCTTGAGAGGTCAGGCAACCGGTGCCATGGGTCGGAAGGAGGAGCTCTCCCCGATGTCTTGGCAGCTTCTCGATCTGTTCCTTTTGGAGATCGAGGAAGAGCTGATCCGAGCCGTCGACACGCACCTGGATCGGACCTCGACCCTCGACGCTGCGGCGCAGCCAGTCCATGGAGGTCGCATCGAGCCCGCCTCCACGATCGCCGACTCCGACGTACATGAGACCGACATGAGCGCCGCAATGCCGGCCAGTCT
>JARFQS010000351.1 GCA_029287645.1 Thermoanaerobaculia bacterium
CGTCGGGTTCTTCTTCGACCTCTTCGAATTCGACGACCTCTACGGGCTCTACCGGGGGCTCTTCCGCCTGCTCGACCCCTTCGACCTCTTCAGCTTCCTCGAGGTCGACAACCTCGGCCTCTTCCGCAACCTCTTCGACCGGTTCCGCGGCGTAGAGGTCCTCGGCCTCTTCTTCGAGGGCTGGTTCCGCGGTCTCCACGATCTCTTCGACGATCTCGACGTCCGCTTCAGGAGCTGAGAACTGCCAGAGGGAGAGTACCGGCTCTCCGTAGGGTGCCTCGCTGGCCAGTCGAAGCGTAGCCGTGGAGGAGCGCTCCCGGAGGGGTAGCGTTTCCAGAGCCTGGGCCGCTACGTAGGCCAGCAGCTGCAGGGCAAACAGGCCGACTGAATCATCACTGTCCGCCTGGTCTGCGTAGAGAGCGGCTGCGAGGTGGTCTCGAAGGACGATCGGAACCATCACTCCACCAAGCGGGCTGCTGTTGTCGATGCGGCTACAGAGCTCCGCGCACTCGTCTGCGTCGAGCTCGATAACGCCGCGACCCTCGGAGAGGCGCCCCCAGGGAGAGCCTTCGTCGTACTCGAGACCGAGATCTTCGAAGGCCTCGTCACCCTCTGCGAAACCGTGACTGCTCCAACCCTGGAGCCCATCTTCACGAGTCAGGAACAGTGCGGCGCGGGAGGCGAAGGTTCCGGCGCTTTCCACCAGGCTGGAGAGAATCTCGTTCTGGGTCCGGCAGCGGTCCAGATTGGTCACCGCCTCATGCAGGTCGGGGAGATAGCGCTTCGGAGGCTCCACAGGCTCGGGTGCGACCATAGTGGCGATATCGGCCTCGGCTATGGCGCCGGCCTCCACGGCCTCCGCTGCCTCGCCGAGGAGCTCGTCGATCACATTTCGAGTGTCCTGCAGGCGCCGCAGGTACTCCTCTTTGACCTCTCGGATGGCCTCTTCCACAAGGCCCATGATCTTGGGCTCGAGTTCGTCAAAAGACTCCTGCGAAGACATGCGGATCCTCCAGCAAATTTCGATGTCGAAGACGGTTTTTTCGTAGACGCCTATTGTATGCTTGGCTCTGTTGGCGGTGTCAAGGTAACACACCACCAAACTCCTTGAGGATGAGAGGTTTAGGATAGACGTAACCAAGTGGTCGCATGGCTTGCCTCGGGCTGTTCGCCAGCTTGTGGGAGCCAGGGGCCTGTGTTAGCTTGAAGGTCCGTGCACTCGACTGCACTCGATAGGAGGACAGATCATGTTTGGGACCCGAAATGGCCTACTGATTGCCGCAGTTCTACTCGCGCTCGTAGTTTCCGGTTGTGGCGGAGGCGGTCCTTCAGAGCAAGAGAAGGCGAACGAGGCAGAATGGACTTGGCTGCAAGAAACCCGGCAAGAGCTAGCCACCAAGCGACAGGAGCTCGTCGACTTGCAGGAGGCCGTTGCGGCGGCGGCTTTGGAGGAAGAGGCGGAAGAAGAGGCAGCGGAAGAAGCCGAAGGTGAAGCCGCGGAGCCTGTCGAAGACCCCGCGGCACAACTGGCGGCGCTGGAGGAAGAGGTGACCGCCTTGACAGAGGAATACACGAGCCGCCTGGTCGGGCTCCTGAATGCCGATCCCATGATCGAGGGTGAGCCCCCAACGGAGAGGCAGCTGGCTCTTCTGGCGATGAAGAGTGACGAGGACATCATTCTCGCCCAGGAGTGGATCGTGAAGGGCGGGGACTACAAGCGAGCCATCGAGATCTACAACACCGCCCTGATGTTCGATCCGGACAACGACAAGCTGAAGGCCGCCCTGGCCGAGGCCGAGACCAACAGGTACATGACCTCGGAGCGGTTCTCTCAGGTGAAGAAGGGTATGAGCGAGAATGAAGTTCGTGCGCTGCTCGGACAAGCGAATCTCCACAATGTTCGCAAGTACGAGGACAAGGGCGTCACAGCCTGGTTCTATCCGACCAGTGAGACCGGCGAAGCCGCGGCGGTCTGGTTCCAGCCAGACAAGAAGACCGAAGTGATGACGGTCTATCAGGTGAAGTTCGAGGCGGTGAAGCCGGGCCAGAGCGCCGACGGGTAGGCTCCAGAGGCCCCACACGGGCCCTGTGCTCAGCAGATACGATCCTCCGGTTCGATTGACAAGCAGTTCCGGATAGGCGAGACTTCCGCCTCGCGGCGGCGGCCGCGCCCCATTTGATTCGCAGAGAAGGTGAGGTGATTTAAACAGTGCCATTGGTCAGTGTGCGAGAGGACGAGAGCTTCGAGAGTGCCCTGCGCCGCTTCAAGCGCAAGTGTGAGAAGTCGGGAATCCTCACAGAGCTCAAGAAGAGGCAGCATTTCGAGAAGCCCTCGGTCAAGCGCAAGCGCAAGGCCGTCCAGGCGCGCAAGAAGATGATGCGCAAACTGGCTGAAGAGCGTCGGCTCGGTCTGAGCTGAGTAGCTCTTCGATCTACGCAAGACGCAAGAGAGCGGGGAGCGATCCCCGCTCTCTTTCTTTGTGTCGAAACCTCGATAGTAGACTTCAAGTGAGCATGGAAAACAGCACGCGGCGGGTGACCTCGAAGGTCTCGGAGGCCGCCCTCGAGTTACCCGCACTCCTGTCACTCGTGGCGGAGCTGGCGGTCACGGATGTGGGTCGCTCTCGTGTCGAAGCTCTTCGCCCTGTCGATTCACTGGCGGAGTTGGAGAACCACCGGCAGCGACTGACCGAGGTGAGCGTCCTGTTGCAGGACGGCAGGCTGGTGAACAGCCTCAAGGAACCGATCCTGCCGCTGCTGGAGAGCCTGAGACAAGGCGATGCCGCAGTCTCCGGCAGGCAGTTGGTGCGTCTGGCCGAGGTGCTCAAGGTGACGCACGAGGCACGTCGACGGATCGCTGCCAGCGAGACGGAGTTACCCGCTCTCGAGGAGCTGAGGTCGAGCCTGCCCGATGTCGATCCACTGCGCCGCAGGATCTCCCAGACCCTGAACCAGCGTGGTGCCGTGCGCGACGATGCCAGCCCAGCGCTGTCGGCATTGCGGAGGCGCTCACGTCGCATCAGGGATAGCCTGTACAAGGAACTCCAGGAGACCGCTTCTCAGCACGAGGAGCACCTGGCTGAGAAGACCGTGTCGCTGAAGGAAGGGCGGCTGATGCTCCTGGTCCATGCTGGGTCCCGCGGGCGCATCAAGGGACTGGTGCACGGTCGGTCGGGAACGGGTCAGAGCCTCTACCTCGAACCGCTGAATGTCGTAGAGGCCAATAACGGCTTGCAGGAGACCCTGGAAGAAGAGGAAGCAGAACGGCGCAGGATCCTCATCGAGCTTCTGGAGGAGGTTCGGGACTCGCTCCCCGATCTGGAGGCGGCACTCGATTTCGTGGCCGAGCTCGATCTACTTCAAAGCATGGATCGGTACTCGGAAGCGTGCTCCGGTCGTCTGGCGGAAATCTCCGACGGCCTCTCTTTGTCTCTGGTCGGCGCCAGACATCCGCTTCTGGACCCCGGCATGGCTTGGTTGCGGGAAGCGTCTCTGGGCCAGGCGGGTCATGTCGACCCCGTGGTGGCGCTGGACGTGGAGCTCGACGACGAGGAGCGCCTGCTGGTCATCACCGGTCCCAATGCCGGCGGCAAGACGGTGGCTCTGAAGACGGTCGGGCTATTGGCATTGGCGCACCAGTGCGGGCTGCCTGTTCCTGCGGAGAGCGGTACGCGGTTTCCCTTCTTTTCCTCCGTCGTGGCGACCGTCGGAGACGAGCAGGATCTGCTGACCGATCGCTCGACCTTCAGTGGCCGCCTGTTGCGATTGAAGGAGGCC
>JARFQS010000401.1 GCA_029287645.1 Thermoanaerobaculia bacterium
GTCGTTGGTCTCGTGGGCTCGGAGATGTGTATAAGAGACAGGAGTAGGGTCGGTTCGAGACGCGGCGAGGCTGTATCGGCGCGGCGCCTGCTCAGCATCTGTTCGCTACCGATCCAGCCATGAGTCCGTCAACGCCAGACGAGGCGAGCATGGGGACCCGACTCATTGTGGGGTTGGGGAATCCGGGTGAGCGCTATCGAAGCACCCGTCACAACCTCGGCTTCGCTGTCGTCGAGGAGTTGGCGAGCCGACGCGGCGGAGCCTTCGATCGGATCGAGTGCAAATCGCTGATCTCTGTAGAGCCTTCACTGCTGCTCGCCCGGCCTCAGACCTATATGAACCGAAGTGGCTACGCCTTGCGATGTCTCGCTGAGAAACGGGACTTGAAGGCTGAGAACGTCCTGGTCGTTTTCGATGATGTTTACCTGCCATTGGGGAAACTCCGATTTCGGACATCGGGTGGCCCAGGGGGGCACCGAGGGATGGAGTCGGTGATCCAGAACCTGCAGACCGAATCGATTCCCAGGCTTCGGATGGGAGTCGGAAACAGAGACGATGCCCTGGAGGGAGACGACCTCGTCGATTTCGTACTGTCGCCGTTCCAGAAGTCGGAGCTCGAGGCTGTCGAGGAGATGATCGCTAGAGCAGCCGATGCCTGTCAGAGCTGGCTGGCAGATGGTGCGGAAGCGACCATGAACGAGTTCAATCGGTGACCGGGCGATAGGCCGCTGACAAGCGGGCGGCTCGAGCGGAGCGACATGCTCCATCTTGGAGGAGGAACCTGATCGTGGAATTGATGAACCTCTTGTACCTCGTACCCATCTGTGGCGCGCTAGCGCTACTTTTCGCATGGTTTCGCAGCGCTTGGATTCGGCGCCAGGATGCCGGAACCGAGAGGATGAGCACCATCGCACAACACATCCGAGAGGGGGCGATGGCCTTTCTGGGCCGTGAGTACCGTGTCCTTGCGGTGTTCGTGCTTGTCGTGGCTGTGCTCTTGGCGTGGGCCAATTCCGGCAAAGCGGAGACCTCTGCCCTGATCGGATTGTCCCTGCTGGCCGGGGCGTTCTGCTCGGCGCTGGCTGGGTTCTTCGGCATGAGGGTCGCGACTGCGGCCAACGTCAGAACCGCTTCGGCGGCACGCAAGAGCCTGAACGAGGCACTTCAGGTGGCCTTCTCCGGCGGTGCTGTCATGGGTTTCAGTGTCGTCGGCCTGGGTGTGCTGGGAATCTCCCTTCTCTTTCTTCTGTACACCGGGATCTTCGAATCGGGGAATCCCCAGGCCGACCTCATGAGGGTTGTGACGGTCCTGACAGGGTTTTCCTTCGGTGCCAGCTCTATCGCACTGTTCGCCCGCGTCGGGGGTGGCATCTACACGAAGGCGGCAGATGTGGGTGCCGATTTGGTGGGTAAGGTGGAAGCCGGCATTCCGGAAGACGATCCTCGGAACCCGGCAGTGATCGCCGACAACGTGGGCGACAACGTCGGGGACGTGGCCGGCATGGGAGCGGACTTGTTCGAGTCGTACGTCGGGTCGATCATTGGCACGCTGGTCCTGGGGGCCAACGCGACACTCATCGGAGGCGAGTCCTATACCCCGATGCTGGTCCTGCTCCCAATGGTCCTCGCTGGTGTGGGGATCGTCGTATCCCTGGCAGGCACGGCTCTGGTGCGCACCAAGGAAGGTGGCGACCCGGGGAAGGCCTTGCACCGCGGACCTCTCTTCGCCGCCGCTGCCATGCTGGTTTCCATATGGGCCTTCTCCAGATGGCTGCTGTCAGACTCCTATGTCATATCCGGAGTCGAGTTCAGCGCTTCAGGGGTGTTCTGGGCTACGGTAGCAGGACTGGTGGGTGGTGTCCTGATCGGCTTGATTACCGAGTACTACACCGCAGAGTCGAAAAAACCGGCTCAAGGCATCGCCAAAGACAGCTTGACGGGAGCCGCGACGAACATCATTTCGGGCCTGGCTCTGGGCATGCGCTCAACCGCCCTGCCGGTGATCGTCCTGGTGGGGGCAATTCTGGTTGCCTACGACCAGGCTGGTCTCTACGGCATCGCGATTGCCGCTCTGGGCATGCTTTCGACGACCGGAATCCAGTTGGCCGTCGATGCCTACGGGCCGATCGCCGACAACGCCGGTGGAATCGCCGAGATGGCGCAACTCGGACCGGAGGTGCGGGGTCGCACCGACAAGCTGGACGCGGTCGGCAATACCACCGCCGCGATCGGCAAGGGCTTCGCCATCGGCTCGGCGGCCCTGACTGCGCTGGCCCTGTTTGCCGCTTTCCGAACGACTGTGGGTTTGGAGACCATCGACCTCGCCAATCCGAGAGTCATGGGTGGCCTGCTTCTAGGCGCCATGCTGCCGTTCTTGTTCTCTTCGATGGCCATGAGGGCCGTGGGTCGAGCCGCCTTCGAGATGATCGAGGAGGTGCGGCGACAGTTCAAGGAGATTCCGGGTCTCATGGAAGGCAAGGCCGAAGCCGAGTTCGCGACGTGCGTGGACATTTCGACGCGGGCTGCGATTCGCGAAATGGTCGCTCCCGGGCTGTTGGCAGTGATCGTTCCCGTCGCTGTGGGCTTCTGGGATACAGCGGCCCTGGCCGGTGTGCTGGCGGGAGTGACGTCGTCGGGCGTCATGATGGCCATCTTCATGGCCAACGCCGGTGGAGCCTGGGACAACGCCAAGAAATACATCGAGGGTGGGGCTCATGGAGGCAAGGGATCCGAGGCCCACAAGGCCTCCGTGGTGGGTGACACGGTCGGAGACCCGTTCAAGGATACCGCCGGCCCGAGCCTCAACATTCTGATCAAGCTGATGTCGGTGGTGGAGCTGGTCCTGGCCCCGCTGCTGGTGTGATCCAGGAGGGTGCCCGAGACCGGAATCGAGGAGGATCGGGATTTGCTGTTGCTTTCGGCCAGGAATCGGCTAGAATCGGCGGCCAGTCGTAGCGAGGCAACGCAATCCGGAGCCTCGGTCCATCAACCTCTCTGTCCCCGCAAACCCGGGGACTGACAAGGCCAGAGGGAGGAAACAGAACACATGCGTGAATACGAGTTGATGTTCGTGGTCGACCCTCGTCTCTCCGACGAGGAAGTGGTCGACCTGAGCCAGGACTTCCAGAAGATGATCACCGATGAGGGCGGGGTGATCGCCAAGGAGGAGAGTTGGGGAAAGAGGAAGCTGGCATATCCGATCAACAAACTGACGGAAGGGCACTACGTTCTGCTGCATGTGCAGAGCGAGGAAGGCAGCCCGTTCGGCATGGCCCGCCAGAGGATGCAGCAGAGCGACAGCGTTCTGAGGTATCTGACAGTTCGAATGGATGCAGGCCGGTTACGGGAGCGAAAGTCCGACAAACCGGAACCAGAGGTGTCGGAGGCCGTTGTCGAGGCACCTGCACAGCCAGCTCCGGTCAGTGAGGAGGACAACTAATGGCAGCCGCAGCCAGGGGTTCGGGTAAAAAGAAGTTCTTCTTCCGGCGGCGGAAGGTCTGTCGGATGTGTGCCGACAAGATCAATACCGTCGACTACAAGGACATTCGCTTTCTGCAGCAGTACCTTGTGGAGCGGTCCAAGATCTTGCCGCGTCGCATTTCGGGTACCTGCGCCAAGCACCAGCGCGTCATTCAACAAGCCATCAAGCGAGCCAGGCATCTAGCCCTGCTGCCGTATACGTCGGACTAGGAGGAGCATCGTGCAAGTCATTTTGATGCAGGACGTTCTGCATACGGGCAAGCGGGGTGAGATCGTCAACGTCAAGCCGGGATACGCGCGGAACTTCCTGATCCCCAAGGGATACGCTCTGGAAGCCACGCCTGGCAACCAGAAGTACTTCGAGCAGCAGCGCAAGAAGATCGATGCTCGCCACGCCAAGGAACGGGATGCAGCCCAGGAGGTCGCCAACGCCATCGCAGAGCTTCGCTTGAAGATCGCCAAACGCGTCAGCGAGGCAGAGACGCTCTACGGATCCGTTACAGCAGGAGAGATCAACGAGCTTCTGCATGAGAAGGGCGTGGAGGTGGACAGGCGGCGTATCGACCTGGAGGGTGGAATCAAGACTCTCGGGGAGCACCAAGTCCGGATAGAGCTTCACCCAGACGTCGTCGCGGAAGTCACGGTCACGGTCGAAGCGGAAGAGTAGGCCAGATGTCGAGCCCGGAGGCGCCCAAGCCGGATCCCTCGATTGAGGACTTCGTTGGCGAGCCGACGCGCGATCTGGATGCCTGGCGTTGGTTGTGGGAGGGCAATCACGCGTTCCCTGTCGTCAGTAGGCGCCATGGTCTGCTGGGTTGGGCCGAGCGCGCCCTGAAACGTGTTACCCGCCTCTTCAGGCCGGCGGTGACGCTGCCACAGCACGACCTGTGGGTCCGCCAGCAGACCTTCAATCTGATCGTCCTGGAAAACCTCGAATTCCTGCGCCGCGCCCCGAGTGATTTCATCCGGGACCTGCGACAGGTGCGGGACGATCTGGTTCGAGATGTGCAGAACAATCATCGTCGGATCACCTATCTGGAGGCTTTTCCCAAGGAGGTGCTGACGGATTTCAATCAGCACACCGACGCCCTCTACGCCCTGATGGATCAGAGGCTGGATCGGTATCGTAGGGAGAGCAAACACTACTGGAGCCGCCTGGGCAGCCTGCTCGCTCTGGTTCCAGACTCCGCCGAAGGAACGATCCGTCCCGAGGCACTCGAAGAGGCCTGGAGAGATCAAAGCTATCTCGAGCTCGAGGATCGATTCCGCGGCACTCGGGAGGAGATCTCTCACCGAGCACAGGCGTACCTTCGATATCTGGAGAACAAGGGACCCGTGCTGGACCTCGGATGTGGGAGGGGGGAGATGCTGACCGTCTTGAAGGAGCACGGTCTCTCCGCGCGCGGCATCGATATGAGCGAGGAGATGGTTGCACACTGTCGGGACCTCGGTCTGTCGGCGGACAGGATCGACCTCTTCAGAGCGCTCGAACAGGTTACGGAGGGGAGCCTTGGTGGTGTCCTGTCCCTGCATGTGATCGAGCATTTGGCCCCGACGGACCTGGATCGCCTCGTTCGACTGGCATGGCGGGCCCTGGAGCCGAATGGCACTCTCATCTTGGAGACACCGAATCCCCTTTCCCTCGTGGTGGCGGCGAGGAATTTCTGGTTGGATCCGACCCACCGCAGACCGGTGCATCCGGCGACCCTGATGCTGATATTCGAGCAGGCCGGGTTCGATCCGGTGGAGAGGTTGGACCTGCGGCCCTTCGACGACGAGGACCGCCTGCCCGAGATCGACCTGGGTGGGCTATCTGATGAGATGAAGCCGGTCGCGGATCACGTCAATCGCCTGCGCGATCAGTTGGACGAGCTGCTGTACGGCTACCAGGACTACGCGATGGTCGGCACCAAGCCCGCGTAGCAGACTCGAGCCGATAGAGCTCAGTTGCCCTCTTCCTTTTCCTCCGCCCAGGACTCCTGCACGAGGGTCCAGTCGTCCACGTCGTCGGGCATTCTCTCGCCGACTTTGGGTAGGTAGAACGGCCGCTGCTGATACCAGGGGAGCTGCAGGATCCGCACGCTCTCCGGGTCGAATTGGCGAGCCGGCTCCGTACCGGAGACGAAGGCCTCCGAGATCAAGGACTGGGCACCGGGCCCCGGTAGCAGGCCGGTGAGATACTCCACCTGCATCTCGACGACTGCTGGCGGACGACTGAAAGAGGACCCTGCCGCGATCCAGCCTTCTTCGAGACCGGTCTCTACGATCGCCTGCCAAATGGGTAACGCAGCCTCGGCACCGGTCATGTTCCTGCCGATGGAGCGGTTCACGTCGTGGCCTACCCAAGTCAGGATCGTGTAGGTGGGCGTATAGCCCACGAACCAGGCGTCGATGTAGTCGTCGGTGGTGCCGGTCTTGCCTGCCAGATCGAGGTCGAGTCGAGATACGCGAACCGCAGTCCCGCGATCGACGACTCCTTCCAGGATGTGACCCAGCACGAAGGCGATCTCCGGCTCCATCGCGTGGTGAGCCCGGGGCGGGTGAGTCTCGAGCTGCTGTCCGTCGGGCGTGCGGACCCTCTCGATCAGATAGGGTTCGAGGTAGACACCCTGGTTGGCGATGGCCGAGTAGGCGCCAGCCAATTCCAGGGGGATGAGCTCGGCGGAGCCCAACGCGAGGCTGGGGTAGGGAGGCAGGTCAGATCGGATTCCGCAGCGGCGAGCCAAGTCGATGGTGCGTTCGACGCCGACGATATCCATGAGCTTCGCCGAGCAGACATTCATGGATTTCTCGAGCGCGCGGCGCAGGGTCGTGATGCCGTAGTACTTTCGGTAGAAGTTGCGCGGCGAGTAGCTGGGAACGTTGTTGGCGCCAGGAAACACCGTCGCGGCGTCGAAGATCGTGTCTGCGGGTGTGAAGCCGGTTTCGAGCGCGGCACCGAATACGAAGGGTTTGAAGGCGGAGCCGACCTGTCGCTTGGCCTGGGTAGCGCGGTTGAAGCTGCTGCGGTCGAAGTCCCAGCCCCCGACCATCGCCCTGATCGCACCTGTCGAGGACTCGAGGACGATCGCCGCGCCTTCCAGCTCTGGCTCCTGTTCGAGACGGACGACTTCGAGCGGGGCTTCTTCGCCTTCGGGAGCCGAGAGGCTTACCCAGACGACATCACCGGTCTTCAGGACCCTGCGGGGATCCTGGTGTCTCGACCACTTCATGCCCTCCGGATCCATGCGCAGCAGGGTTTCGCCGATTCGGACTTCGGCGCTGCGTGAGCTCACTCCCGTCACCAGAGCCTCGTACCATCTCCCTGCTTGCAGCTCGACATCTCTCCAAGAGGGGAGCTCGTAGCCTTCGAGATCCTCGGATTCGACATGATGCAGTGCCCCGCGCCAGCCTTGTCGCTGGTCGAGGCGAACCAGCCCTTGCTGGAGAGCTTCTTCGGTCGCGGCCTGGATTGCGGGATCCAGGGTCGTGTCGACCTGCAACCCCTGTTCCAGCAGGCCCTCGGTGCCATAGGTGGTTTCGAGGTACCGCCGGACCTCCTCGGCAAAATAGGGAGCTCGGAGATCCTTCTGTCGATTGGGGACCACCAGCAGGGGCAGGTCTAGGGTCTCCCGATATTCCTCTTCCGCGATGTAGCCCTCTTCCCACATGCGTCGCAATACGTAGTCTCGGCGGGTGATGACCAGGTCGGGGCTCTTGTAGGGACTGTAAGCACTGGGTCGCTGGGGAATGCCAGCAAGAACCGCCGCTTCCGAGAGATCTACGTCCTGCACGGTCTTGCCGAAATAGGCTCGGGCGGCAGATTCCATTCCGTAGTTGCCATGACCCATGAAGATGAGATTGCAGTAGAGCGTGAGGATCTGTTGCTTGCTGAACTTCTTCTCCAGCTCGACTGCCAGAAGAGCCTCTTCTGCTTTGCGCTGCCAGGTTTTCTTGGGTGTCAGGTAGAGCTGGCGCGCCAGCTGCATGGTTATGGTGGAACCGCCCATGGCGAGTCGCCCCTGGCGGAGATTCTGGGTCATGGCTCTCAGCACGCCCTCGGCGTCGATTCCACCGTGCTGGAAGAAATTGCTGTCTTCCGCTGCCAGAACGGCGTTCTGGAGGAGAAGTGGGACCTCTCCTTCCTCGATGAGCACCCTCTTTTCCTTGGCGTAAGTGGCGAAGACCTCTCCGTCACGATCGAAGAGGCGGGTGATCACACCAGGGGTGAACTCCGAGAGAGACTCCACTTTTGGCATGTTGATGATCGAAGCGATCCCCACACCTCCGAGCACGCCGAGGAGGATCGCGATGGCCGGAGGCACGATCCAGACGAGGGCCTTCTTTCTGGATCGATTGCCTGTCTGCCTCTGAGGGGCTGACGACCTGCTGTCGGGCCGGTCGGACGGAGGGCTCACGGAAGCAGATTATAGTCGCCCGGAGAGCTCTTCGCACCGCGCTCGGACTAAGATGGGGCCGAATCCGGTCCTGTTTGCGAGAGGCACAGGCCAGGCTACAATTCCGCGAAGGTCGTACATGCAAGGATCGAGAAGACGACATGAGTACCGCATCTGAGCAGGACCCATTCGAGATGGGCAGCGAGCCTTTCTCTCCGGAAGGCCCTGGTTCGAAGTGGACGAGCGGTTCCCGAAGGACGCTCATCGGCTGCGGAGCCCTCATCGTTCTGCTGGGTATCGGGTCGATCGTCTTCCTCATCAAGGCCAAGGATCTGTTCGGTTGGATGATGGGCGAGTTGGAAGCCCAGGTGGAGGAGTCGCTGCCGGCCAATATCACCGCTGAGGAGAGGCTGGAACTGTCCCTGGCATTCGACGCTGTGGTGGAGGCCGTCCAAGAGGACAGGGCGAATCCGATGGCGCTGCAGGAACTCCAGAAGATGCTCCGTGAGTCGCTCGGCGAGGGTCCGACCCGGCTCAGCCGTGAGGAAGTCCGGAGCCTGATTACGGCCTTGGACCGAGTCTCGGGCAGGAGCCCGAGCAGCGGTTTCGAATCGCCCGAAGCGGACCAGGAAATAGATCCGGAGGCCGAGGCCTCGCAATTGGAGCTCCAGCGATCCCAGTGAGCGGCTAGCGCTGCGATCTGTAGAATTCCCTGTATGGAGCGGTTCCACCTCGAATCCCCCTTGGTTCCCCAGGGCGATCAGCCGGAGGCCATTCGTCAACTCGTAGATGGCCTCGAAGGCGGCCTCAAAGAGCAGGTGCTGCTCGGCGTCACCGGCTCGGGCAAGACCTTCACGATGGCCAAGGTGATCGAGGAGGTCAACCGCCCGACCCTGATCCTCTCGCACAACAAGACGCTGGCTGCCCAGCTGTACCAGGAGTTCAGGAGCTTCTTCCCGCACAACGCGGTGGAGTACTTCGTTTCCTATTACGACTACTACCAGCCCGAGGCCTACGTGCCTCAGAGCGACACCTATATCGAGAAGGAAACGAGCATCAACGAAGAGATCGACAGACTGCGATTACGGGCCACGAAAGTGCTCTTCGAGCGCCGCGACGTAGTGATCATCGCCTCGGTCTCCTGCATATACGGTCTCGGATCTCCGGAGGCGTTCTTCGGAATGCTCCAGTTCTTCGCTCTCGGTCAGGATGAGGGCATGGAGTCGGCCATGCGCAAGCTGGTCGAGATGCAGTACGAGCGCACCTCGATGGATTTGTTCCCAGGGAGCTTCAGGGCGCGAGGTGATGTCCTCGAGGTCTTTCCAGCCTACGAGGACGCGGGATTTCGAATCGAGTACTTCGGCGACGAGATCGAGCGTATTTCTCAATTCGATCTGCTCAAAGGGGACGCATTGGAGGAGTTGGATCGCATCGCTGTGTTTCCCAAGACCCACTACGTGACCCCGAGAGATCAGTTGGAAACGGCGATCGGGAGTATTCAGAGTGAGCTCGAGGAAAGGCTGCCGGAGCTCGAAGCCCAGGAGAAGCTCCTGGAGGCTCAGCGGCTCGAACAGCGAACCCGCTTCGACCTCGAGATGCTGCGCGAGATCGGCTATTGCCATGGCATAGAGAACTACTCACGGCATCTGTCGGGTCGTGAGCCCGGCGCAGCTCCTCCCACTCTTCTCGACTACTTGCCGACCGATGCACTCCTGATGATCGACGAGAGTCACCAGTCGATTCCGCAGGTCAGAGGCATGTACCACGGCGATCGATCTCGCAAAGAGACCCTGGTCGAGTACGGCTTTCGCCTGCCGAGCGCACTGGACAACCGGCCGCTGACCTTCGACGAGTTCGACAGTCGTGGTCATCAGAGGGTCTATGTCTCGGCGACACCCGGCGATTGGGAATTGAAGCGCTCGCACGGGGTCGTGGCGGAACAGGTGGTCCGTCCGACCGGTCTGCTCGATCCGAAGATCGAGGTGCGACCCGCTGGTGGGCAGGTCGACGACCTCCTGGGCGAGATTCGTCGAGTCACCGAGGAAGGTCGTAGGGTCCTGGTCACCACCCTCACCAAGAGAATGGCGGAGGAGCTGACGCAGTACCTGCTCGAGCTGGGAGTCAAGGTCCGGTATCTCCACAGCGACGTCGACACCCTGGAGAGGGTCGAGATCGTCACGGACCTGCGTCGCGGCGTCTTCGATGTTCTGATCGGGATCAATCTGCTGCGTGAGGGTCTGGACCTGCCGGAAGTGGAGTTGGTGGCAGTTTTGGATGCGGACAAGGAAGGCTTCCTGCGCAGCGCTACCTCACTGATTCAGACCGCCGGGCGGGCCGCCAGGAATCTCGAAGGCCGGGTGTTGTTCTATGCCGACAGAATCACCGACTCCATGCGCCAGGCGATGAGCGAGACCGAGCGGCGCCGGGTGCGCCAGCAGGAATACAACGAGAAGCATGGAATCGAGCCCAGGACCGTGTTGAAGGACATTCACAGTCCGTTGGTGACGATGAGCAATCTGGACTATTTCTCCCTCGGTGATCACCTACCCTCGAAGGTAGCGGAGCGCTCTGGCCTTCCACTCGGCCAGCAAATCGAGAACCTCGAAAAGGAGATGAAGGCGGCGGCGAAGCGGCTCGAGTTCGAAGAAGCTGCCGCTCTACGCGACGAGCTTCGCGAGCTCAAGGAGCTTCAGATCTACGGCGATTGAGGTGGCGTAGGGAGCCCGGGACCATGGTGACACCGACTCTCGAAGATCGTGTGCGGGAGCTACCGGACAGACCCGGTATCTATGTCTTCCTGGATGCCGACTCGCGGCCTCTCTACGTCGGTAAGGCGAGCTCATTACGCAAGCGGGTGACGAGCTACCTCTCTGGTCAGCACGAGGCCCGGATCGCGACCATGCTGCTGGAGGCGGTGGACGTGGAGGTCGTGGTGACCGACACCGAAGCCGAAGCCTTGCTTCTCGAGAACAACTGGATCAAGGGCCGGCGACCGCGCTACAACATTCTGCTTCGTGACGACAAGACCTACCCCTATGTGAAACTGACCTTCGACGAGTATCCCCGGGTGGCCTTTACCCGCCGCGTGCGCCAGGATGGCGCCGCGTACTTCGGGCCCTACCTGCCTGGCGGTCTCGCACGTCGTGCGATCAAGCTGGTGCAGAAGCTCTTCGAGATCAGGGTCTGTCGAATCGAGATCGATGGTTCTCTTCCCAGGCCCTGCCTCTACCACGACATGGGAAGGTGTCTGGGGCCGTGCGTAGAAGGGCTGACCACCAAAGAGGCTTACGACCGAGCGATCGCTGCCGCCAAGTTGTTCCTGGCCGGCAGAAACGACGAGCTTCTGAAGCGACTACGGAAGGAAATGGCGGTTCATGCGGACTCCCTGCGGTTCGAGCAGGCTGCCAGGACGCGAGACCTGATCGCCGAGATCGAGTCGGTGACGCAACAACGCAAGCTATCGTCTGTCAGGGGCGAGGATGTCGATGTCTATGGCGTACACGCGCAATCCGGGAATGCGTCGATCTGTGCGCTGGTGATGAGAAACGGGCAGGTGCTCGATCGCCGAGAGCTATTCTGGGAGGGTAGGCAGGAGGTCTCGGCTGAAGCGGTGCTCTCTGAGATGCTGCCGCAGATCTATGAGCGGACCTCTTTCATTCCTCGCGAGATTCACCTGCCGTTTCCCATCGACGGTCAAGAGGCTCTGGCGGAGTGGCTGAGTGAGCGCAAGGGCGAGCGTGTCTACATGAGACTACCGTCCCGAGGCCCGAAGGCGCAGCGGTTGACTCTGGCGCAACGCAACGCCCATCTCGCGCATCGGAGGAGATTCCGGACCGATCGCGGCAGCGAAGAGCTGGCTAGAGACCTGGTGGAACCGCTCGGACTGCCCGAGCCACCGCACCGAATCGAAGGCTTCGACGTTGCCACGCTACATGGCGGCGCGACAGTGGCCTCACTGGTCGTGTGGGAACAGGGCAGACTGCGGAAATCGGAGTACCGGAGCTTCAATATCAAAGACCTTCGGAAGGCGGACGACTTCGCGTCGATTCGTCAAGCCGTGTTTCGGCGATACCGGCGCAGGTTGGAAGAGCCTGTCTCTTATACACATCTCCGAGCCCACGAGACCAACGACCTAATCTCGTATGCCG
>JARFQS010000436.1 GCA_029287645.1 Thermoanaerobaculia bacterium
ACCAGGGAGAAGGTGACCGTCAGGGCCTGATCGCCGAACAACTGGCCTGCCACCCCTTCGACAAAGACAATCGGCACGAATACGCAGATCGTGGTCAGCGTGCTGGCGATGACCGCCCTCGCCACCTCGGAGCTCCCGGCCTGCGCAGCCTCGATCTCGTTCATACCCTCATCGCGACGTCGCTGGATCGACTCCAGAACCACGATCGCGTTGTCCACCAGAAGCCCTATCCCCAGGGTCAGGCCACCGAGCGACATGATGTTCAGAGAGATCCCCGAGACAAACATCAGAAAGAAGGTGGCGACGACAGAGATGGGGATGGCGAGACTGATGATCAGGGTCGTCTTCCAGCTCCGCAAGAAGAGGAACAGGACGAGAATGGCCAGCAGGCCTCCAAAGAGGGCCGTGCGCAGCACCTCCGACACGGATTGACGAATGTAGCGGGCCTGGTCGGTGACGATGGTCAACTGCAGACTGGGATCGAGCTTCTGCAGTCGCTCCCTCAAGCTGTCGAGGCTCTCGGTCACCGCGTCCGAAACGGTGACCGTGTTCGTGCCGCCCTCCTTGTAGACCGCGACTTCGACGCTCTCTCGACCGTTGATCCGGGTGATGATCTCGCGCTCCTTGTGGCCCTTGAAGACCTGCGCCACGTCCTGCAGTCTGACGATGGCCCCTTGGGAGCTGTCGATCACCACGGCGTTCAGATCTTCGGGCCGAACGAATTCGTTCACGGTGCGCACCAGGAACTCGGTCTGGCCCTCCCGCAGTCGACCGCCGGTGAGGTTGATGTTCTCCTGTGCCAGACGGGTCAGGACCCGGTCGGCCGTCAGCCCCAGATTGGCCAGCTGACGCTCGTCGAGCGCCACCTGGATCTCCTCCTCCAACCCACCGCTCACCACGACGGCCGCCACTCCCTCGATGCGCTCCAGGGCCCTCTTGACCTGCTCCTCGGCGATCAACCGCAGTCTCACCAGGTCGCTGCCTCCAGAAAGGCCGAGGCGCAGAATCGGATCCAGGGAGGGGTCGAATCGCAGCAGCAGAGGGCGGTCGGCCTCGGCCGGCAGCTGCAGTACATCGAGGCGCTCTCGCACATCGAGGGCGGCCAGGTCCATGTTGGTACCCCAGCTGAACTCGAGGGTGACCTCGCTGACGTCCGTCCGAGAGCTGGAGATCACCCGAACGACGTTGTTGACCACGCCGACGGCGTTCTCCACCGGACGGGTGATGAGGCTCTCCACCTCGATCGGCGCGGTTCCCTCGTAGGTCGTCTGAACGGTGAGGGACGGGTAGTTGATGTCCGGCAGCAGATCGGTGGCCAGCTGGCTGAAGGCCACGAGGCCGAAGACCACGGCCGCCGCCGCGAAGATGATGACGCTGACAGGGCGGCGGGTCGAGAATTCGATGATCTTCAAATCATCGCTCCCGGTCGCCGGCTCCGCCGGAGCCCGACAGAACCTGGATCGGAGTGCCTTCGCTCAGCCCATCCTGGCCGACTACGATGACCATCTCTCCTTCGGAGACACCCGTCAGCACCTCTACCGAGTCGCCCTCTTTGAAGCCCAGCTGAACGTCCCTGCGAGATGCGACGTCGCCCTCCGCCACGTACAGAGTGTCACCGATGCTCTCCAAGGACAGAGCGCTCTTCGGGACGACCATCGCATCCGAACGCGTCTCGGTCTCGACGAAGACGCGCGCGAACATCCCTGGTCTGAGGCGATCCCTGGTCTCCACCTCCAAGGTGACTCGAACCGTTCCTGTCGCCGCGTCCACGACCGGCCGAACGCGCAAGACCTTGGCCGGGAATCTCTCACCTGGCCAGGCCTCCAGAGTCAGATAGGCCGCCTGGCCCACCTCGATCTTCGGAAGGTCCCGCTCGGGGATCTGAATCGGACAGAGCAAGGGATTGAAATCGGACAGGCGAAACAGTGACGCTCCGGCATTGACCTGTTCGGCGTAGTGGATGTAGCGAGTCACCACCAGGCCCGAGAACGGCGCCTTGATCTCGGTATACCCCAGCTGGATCTGATCTGCGTCGGCCTGCGCCCGAGCCGTCTCCAGACGGGTGACGACCTGATCGTACTCTTCGGGACTGATGAGCTGATTCTCCTTGAGAGTCTCGGCGCGCCCGAAGATCTGTTCGGCCTCATCCAACGTGGCTCGGGAGATTTCGGCACGCGCCCGCAACTCAGAGTCGTCCAGACGGGCCAGGATCTGCCCCTTTTCGACCTGCATTCCTTCTTCGACCCTCAGGTCGACCACCGGCGCCGTGACCCGCGCCACGAGATCGACTTCGTTCTCGGCCTCCAGAGTTCCGTTCGTCTCGATGTAGGACGAGATATCTCGGCGCACGACTGCCGTGACTTCCACCGGCACAGCCGCGGCGGAAGGACCACCTCCCGTTGCGCCAGCACCCGGTGGACCACCCCTGTTTCCTGCGGAGGCTCCCGGGCGAGCCGACGGCTGGCGGGCACCCTCCTGCGAGTGACTCTCGGTGTCCTCCTTGGAACAGGCCAGCCAGCCCCCGCACACGAGTGCCAGGATCGAGAGAGTCGTTGAAATCTGCCTTGGCTCGAACATGCCTATCTCCAGCGGCGCTGCGCCCCGAGATCCTTGGGGTCGGAAGCCGGGATCATACCGTCTTGACGACTCGCTTGAGAAAGAGAGTGAAATCGTCGACCAGCGAATAGATGGTTGGAATGATGATCAGGGTCAAGAACGTCGATGTCGTGAGACCTCCCACGATGATCAGACCGATCGGCGCCCAGGTCGCCGCTCTGCCCTCGACCGGCCCGAACCACTGCGGGAACAGAAACGGGGCAACCATCGGCATCAGACCCAGAATCGTGGTGACGGCGGTGATCAGGATCGGCCGGAGCCGATGCTGGCCACCTTTCACGATGGCCTCGGTACGACTCAGACCCGACAGCCGCAAGTAGTTGATGTGGTCGATGAGGACGATGGCGTTGTTGACGACCACGCCCAGCAGAACGATCAGCCCCAACATGGTCATGGTCTCCCAGGGTTGATTGGCGAACTTCATCACAAGTCCGACACCCAACAGCGCGAACGGGACCGAGAACATGATGGTCAGGGGCTGAGTGAAGCTCTCGAAGAGAGCCGCCATCAGCATATAGACCAGAGGCAGTGCGAAGAGCAGAGCGAACAGTCCGCTCTCCTGGTCCCGTTGCATGTGCCGATTCCAGCGGCCGAAGCTCCATTCGTACCCTGGTGGTAGGGCGATCTCTTCCATCATCCGGCTGATCATGCCCATGGCGGCAAAGGAGGCGGTCGGATCGGCTGTATTGGCCGAGACGGAGACCTGCGCCAGGTGGTTCTCGCGCTCGATACTGCGCGGTCCCGCGACGAACTCGAACTCAGCGACCGCACCCAGGGGCAAGGGCGTTGCGGCTGCGAAGACGGGTACGTTCTTGAGTTGGTCCAGGGTCTCTCGATCCTCCTCCCGGTACTGCATGACCAACTCGACCTCTCGCTCGCCTGTCTTGAAATGGCTGACCGCCCGGCTCGACAAGGCGTTGTTGACCGTAAATGCAACGGCGCGACTCGACAGCCCGGCTTGCACGGCGCGGTCCCCGGATACCCGGACCTGAATCTCCTCGTCACCGCTCTCGAGAGAAGTGTCCACATCTCGAATCATGGGCATGGCCGCCAGGCGATCCGCCACCTGTTGACTGAGCAAGCCGAGAACGACAGGATCGTCGCCCATCAACTCGATCTCGATGCCCGACGAGCCATGTCGACCGCGACCTGCAGCGATCCGCAGGTCGACCCCGGCCTTGACCGGAAACAGGGCTCTCAACCGCTCTCGCACCTCTCCGGTCGTCAGCTCGCTCTCGTCCTCGTCCTTCAGGTAGATGTCGAACTGTCGACTCCTCCGCCAGCTGGCTCGCGAGCGTCCGGTTCCTCGATCGAAGGAGTAGCTGATGTCGGCTATGTCGAGCTCGGCGCGCCGTGCATCGAGAAGAGCGTACAGCTCCTCGTAGAGCGCCGCCGTCTGCTCGGGCGAATACTGCCTCGGCGTGTCCACCTTGAGGACGACCTGTCTTTCCAGGGAGCGACCCGAGAAGGAGCGCTCGATCGTCGTGAACAGGTGGATGACTCCCGCGAACATCCCCAAGATGGACAGGACGAACAGGAACCGATGACGCAGGGTGAAGCGGAGTACCGAGCCATAGGAGCCCGTCAGACGGTCGATGAACCGCGAAGGCCTCGACTCCTGGCCGTGCAGCAACGGTACAGCGGCCATCGGCACCACGGTCAACGCCACCAACAACGAAGCCACGATCACGATGCAAACGGTGATGCCGATGTTCTCCATGTAGAGCTTGAACCGGCCTCCGCTGTTCAGGAAGATCAGGGGCAGAAACACGCAGATCGTGGTGACGGTGGAAGCCAGAATCGGCAACGCCACTTCGGAGGCTCCATGCAGGGCGGCGGTGCGGGAGTCTTCGCCGAGCTCGTTGCGATGGCGAAAGATCGACTCGATGACCACGACGGAGTTGTCCACCAGCATCCCCAGCGCCAGCATGAGCCCCGCCAGGCTCACCACGTTGAGGGTGATGTCGACGACCTCCGCCTGGCGCATCAGGTACATGAGGACGAACGTGGCGACAATCGAGATCGGAATGGCCAGGGCCACCAGGGCGGTGGTGCGAAACCTCCGCAAGAAGAGGTACATCGAGCCGATAGCCAGCAGGCCACCAATGAGCCCCGCGTTACCCAATTGGCCCAAGCCCTTGCGGACATCACGGGAGGCGTCCGCGTAGATGTGGTACTCGAGCCCCTCAGCCTCGGGCAACCGGCTGATGGCCTCGAGCTCCTCTTTCGCACGATCGACCACCGCCAAGACGTTGGCGCTGGAGGTCTTGTTGACAAATACGGTGACCGCCTCCCGGCCGTTGAGATAGTTGAACTCCTCCTGCTGAGGCAGCCCATAGACCACGGTCGCCACGTCTCCCAGCCGCAGTCCATCCCGATTCAGGGGCAGGCTTCGAATCTCCTCGGGCGTATCGAACTCACCGACACTCCGAACCAACAGCTTGCGACTCCCCTCCTTGATGTCACCCGCCGAGACATTGACATTGCTGTCCTGCAGAAGCGTCACCAGACTTCGAACGTCCACCCTGTGAGCCTGGAGACGGCTCGGATCGAGGAGGACCTGCAACTCGGGTGTGCGGATACCGCTGATTTCGACCTGGGCCACGCCCTCCAATCGCTCGAGTCGCCTCTGGAGGACGGACTCGGTGAAGTCGTAGAACTGCTCGACCGGCCAATCGGCGCTCAGGTCGAATCGCAGAACCGGGATGTCGCTGGTCTGAAAGCGCCAGATATTGACCCGTTCCAGGTCGTCAGGCAGCAGATGGCGAGCCCGATCCACCCGATCTCGTACGTCGACCGCCGCCATGTCCATGTCGGTTCCGTCGATGAACGAGAGTGTGATGCGAGCACTTTCCGCACCCGCATTCGCCGACATCGTGTCGATGCCGTTGATCGTGCCAAGAGCTTCCTCGAGAGGGCGCACCACCAGGCGCTCGATCTCTTCTGGCGACGACGAGCGGTAGGGGGCCATCACGGTGATGTTGGACGACGAGAAGCTGGGCAGGAACTCGAGAGGCAGTCGCATCAGAGACAGCCACCCGAGCACGATCACTCCCAGAATGATCATGCCCATGGTGACCCTTCGCTCGACCGCGAAACGTACGATGGGATTGACTCTCATAACCGGAACCCACCTCTGGGCGGCACTATCCTCTGCTGGCTGCAGAGTGGAGTCAACTCTCCGCTGGTCCGCTCGACGTCCCGGTCTCCCATCATCGCCCCTTCTCTAGAGGAACACTTGCAGCAGCCCGAACCTGCGCCCGAACCGAAACGGGACCACGGCCACGGCCCGCGAGCCGGCCTTGCCCTGCTGGCATCGGGGTAAGATCCGCATGACGCGCCTCACACGTGGTGCCCGGTCACGCAAGGCCGGAAAGGCCTTTCCGATGGGCCCGAGAGATCCGCTGATACAGCACTAAACCAGGGAGCCGGGACGTGCATCTAAGGAGGTATGAGAGAGCTGCTCACATCCGCGGGCATTCTCATCGACGTTTCGGATCTCCCGGGTCCTGTCGAGCGCAAACCCATGTCTGAAGCCGACCTCGTCCGCGAAGCACAACGCGGCGATACCGCCGCCTTCGAGGAGCTCTACCGGCAACACGTTTCGAACGTCTACGGTCTCTGCCTCAGGATGTGCTCCAACCGCGGCAAAGCGGAGGACCTGACCCAGGAGGCATTCATCCGGGCCTGGCAGAAGCTGGGCTCCTTCCGGCGGCAGAGCAGCTTTTCGACCTGGCTGCATCGACTGGCCGTCAATCTGGTTCTGGGACATCTGCGATCCACGGGTCGGTGGGAGAGCCGCCTGACGGCCATCGACTCGCTACCTGAAAGGAGCGACGGGGGTGCGGCCGCACGACCGGAGCACGCCGTCGATCTGGAGCGGGCCATCGCCCAGCTCCCTCCGCAGGCCAGAATGGTGTTCGTCTTGCACGACATCGAGGGCTACAAGCATCATGAGATCGCCAGTCTGTGTGGCCTGGCGGTGGGGACCTCGAAAGCCCACCTCCATCGCGCGCGGCGACAACTGCGAGAGGAGCTCGAACGATGAACTGCGAACGGTCTCGAGAGCAAATGGACGACTATCTGGACGGCTACCTCGACGAGGCAGAGAGGTTGGCCTTGGAAGACCACGTCGAGACATGTTCTGCCTGTAGCGCCAGCTTGCGGGAGCTCGAGAGCCTTCTGCGGCAAGCCCGTCAGCGATCGTCCGCGCTGTCTCCCGAGCGCGATCTCTGGCCTGGCATTCTCGAGCAAATCGACCATCACGAGTCTGGCCGAAGCATGACCGCCTATCGTCACTGGTTGCCGCTGGCGGCAGTCCTGGCGTTGGCCGTCCTGTTGCTGCCTCTCCTGCTTCGACAGAAGGCGCCCGAATCGGTGCAGCAGGTCGAAGGCACGGCCACCGAACCCATGAAGCTGGAGGCCGCAACGCAGACCATGGCCGAGCTGGCTCGCTCCGAGGACCGGGTGCTCCTGACCCGGCGTGATCTCATCGAGGCGATTGAACTGCGTCGCGACCTCTTGGGACCCGAGGCGTCCCAATCCGTCGAAGAGAGCCTGCAGGTGCTCGATCAGGCTGTTGCGGAAATCCGCCTCGCTCTGAATGAAAACCCCGACGACCGTCGCCTGCGCTTGGCGCTGGCAGCGAAGTACCAGCAAGAGGTTCGACTCCTGCAGCGTGTGAGTCGAATCTAGAAACCAAGGAGGACACGACCATGAAGAAGAACCTACTTGTCCCTGTCTCTTATACACATCTGACGCTGCCGACGAC
>JARFQS010000564.1 GCA_029287645.1 Thermoanaerobaculia bacterium
TTCGTCGTCGCCCTCGTCATCTTCACCGTCCTCGCTCTCGTCTTCTTCGAGGGTGACCTCGTCGCTCTCCGGAGCAAAGGGGTGTTCGACATCGCTTCGCAGAGCGAGTGCATAGATGAAGGTCTCCCGGTCCGTGGCGAAGTTCCATTCGATGGCCGAGATCTGCGGTGCGTACGAGCGGTCCGACATGTAGTAGAGATAGTCCCCGCTCGGATCCCACGTCGGGCCGAAGTCGTTGAACATGTCCGTCGTGATCTTCGTGGTCTGGCCGTCGGCTACGCTCCAGATGTAGATCGAGCTGAAGGTCCCAGCGACGTTCCAGTCGTTGACGATTCCCATCGAGAAGGCCAGATGCCCGCCGTTGGGTGACCAGGCGTGATCGAAGATCAGCCCCTCGGGGTCGTCAGCGACCTCTGTGACCCCCTTGGTCGAGACGTTCACCACGTACAACTTGCCGTGTTTGTCGCTGAAAGCGATGCGCTCGCCGTCGGGCGACCAGCGCAGGGCGTATCGCATCTCCGCTCCGTTGTCGGTGAGCTGCTCCGGCTCGCCGGTGCCGGCCTGGTCGATGAGAAAGATCTCCTCCTCGCCGGTGATGTCGGAGAAGTAGGCGATCTTGCTTCCGTCGGGCGACCAGCTCGCCCACTTGTCGTGGGCGTTGGAGCTCCGGGTCAGGTTGCGGGTGGGGCCCTTCTCGATAGGCACCGTGAATACGTCTCCCCGGGCTACGAAGAGTGCACGTTCACCCTTTGGGCTCAGTGAGTAGCCCTCGACGAGCTTCTCCACGCCGATACGTGACGGACGCTTACAGAGGCCGTCATCCGGAACGGTGATGGTGAGCGGTGTCGAGGTGCCGGTGGCAATGGTGTAGACGTGCAGCTCGCCGTCGAGCTCGTAGACGATTCGACTTTCACCATCGTCGCCCGGCCACCGGATGTCCCACAGATCCTCCTCGGTCAGCTGCTCGGTGACCTGGGTGCTGGTGTCATAGGCGTAGAGATTGTTCCGCCCGTCTCGATCGGAGGTGAAGTAGATCGTGTCGTCGATCCACATCGGATCCCGGTCGGCTCTGGGGTGGTCTGTGACCCGCTCGAGAACGTAGGAGTCCAGGTCGAAGATGTAGAGCTCCTGGGCCCAGCCGCCCTGATAGCGCTTCCAGGCTCGGAAGTCCCGCACCAGGGGTGAGTAGACCACCTTCGTACCGTCGGGCGACAAAGCGCCCGCGCCCGATTCGGGCATCGGTAGGGGCTCGGCCAGACCTCCCGCGACCGGAGCCAGGAAGAGTCGGGTATTGGAGAGGTCGTAGCCGTAGCGCATCGAGCGAAAGAGCACTGCCGAACCGTCCGGCGACCAGTCGTAGACCTGATTGTCGTAACCCCACCGTTGGGGAAGCGGTCCTCGCGCAGGGTAGAACGTGAGCTGTCTCGGCGTCCCGCCAGAAGTCGGCACGACGTAGACCTGCTCATCGCCGTCGTACTGGCCGGTGAAGGCGATCCACTGACCGTCCGGCGAGAATTTGGCGAACAGCTCTTGGCCGGGATGGGCTGTCAGCCTCCAGGCAGTACCACCCGAGTCCGGGGCTAGCCACAGGTCACCGCCATAGGTGAAGACCACCTTGTCTCCATGGATGTCCGGGAATCGCAATAGCTTGGTCTGGGACATAGCCAGACTGGCACTGGTCAGTGCGACACACAAGGCAAGGGCACACACAGTCAGCGTTCTGGGTTTCATTGGGCCTCCCGCGAGGGTTGTATTGACCTGGACCGGTGCGAATCGAGAGCACCTAGAGGAGAAACGATTCTACCAGGCGAAAGTTGCAGGCAAGAGGGACGTCGATTCACGGGATAATGTCTCGCGACCGACGGTTCGATGGATGCGAGTGCAACCCGTGAAAGGCTGTTTCAAAGTGGACCTGTCCTGCTGCCTGGGACCGCTCTTGATTGCGGCCATGGCTGTTGGCTGCAGAGAGCCGGTTGAGGCACCACCCGAGTCGGACACGGATATCCTGATCGAGGAGGATATCTCCGAGCACCTGCGCGCTCTCGGCTACGTGGCGTGGGACGAGGATGCGGATCAGAGCCTCAGCGGCACGATTCTTCGCGACGCGAGCGCCGTCGAGCCCGGCGCCAACCTCTACACGAATGACGAGGATGCGGTCCTTCTGATCGACGTAGAAGGAGCGGTCCTGAGGAGATGGGATCTCCCAGGCCGAAAGCATTGTGAGCACGCAGAGCTATTGTCGAGCGGACGACTCGCTGTGCTCTGCGAGCGCGAAGCGGTGGTTATCCTCGAGCCCGATGGAACCGTAGCACTCGAAGTGCCCGGAAACGTGCATCACGATGTGGCGGAGCTCGGAGATGGCTCCCTGCTCGTGCCGGTTCGCGACGATCCGAGGGTCTATCGCGGGCGCTCGGTTGTTTTCGATTCCATCCTGCAGGTCTTCCCCGATGGCTCCACGCGACCCTTCTGGTCGACGTTCGGGGCGCTGGAGACTCTCCAAGCACTGCACGCACAGGGAGAGCTCGATACTTGGCCGTCGCCGAGGATATTGGCGCACTACCTCTGGCGCTGGCTACGTGGCAAGACCATCAACGACCACGACTACTATCACCTGAACGCGGTTGCGGTGCTCGGCGCAACGCGTCTCGGAAAGAGTGATCCTCGCTTCCGCTCGGGGAACCTGCTGATCTCGCTGCGGAACGCCGACACGCTGGTCATTCTCGACCGCGACACCCTCGAGCCTGTCTGGCACTGGGGCGAGGGCCACCTCGAGCTGCCCCACGATCCGAGCTGGTTGCCGCACGGGCGCCTTCTGGTCTTCGACAACGGAACTCGTCGTGGCTACTCACGAGTGCTCGAAATCGATCCCCGGAGTGGCGAGACCACTTGGCAATATCCGAAGCAAGGCGAGCGCTCGCTCTTCTCCGAATGGAGAGGTAGCAGTCAGCGCCTTGCCGGTGGCAACACGCTGATCTGTGAATCGGAGAGGGGTCACGTGCTCGAGGTGACCCCGGAGGGCGAAGTCGTCTGGGAGTTCTGGAACCCCGAGCTCGGCGATGAGGGGCGCAAGCGCATCTATCGATTCAGCCGCCTGACTCCCGCAAGCACGGCGCTGCTTCTCGACAAGACGCCGAGGTAGTCGAAGGCATCCTGCCCCGTCGGGCATCGTCGACCCAACTCTCTCCTCGGCCGGCTATACTGCGGGCAGGTTTCCAATCGGAACAGGTGTCTGTCCGGATCGGTGGCGGAAGATCCGGGCGACTGCGTATTAGGTAGGTAAGAGCCATCGGAGGTGCCCATGTATCCCTTGTCTTCTGTGCCCAGGATCCGTTTGTTTGCAGCCCTTCTCGTGCTGATTCTCCTCCAGCCGGTCACGGCCATGGCCGCGAAGACGCTGGCCTCCCAAGCCATCGAAACGGCCCTCGAGCAGGGCACCTTCAGTCAGGTCCAGCTGGAGCTGATGATGGACCTTCACCCAAGGCAGAAGTTCGAGTTCGACGAGGCGGGCGTCGAGGCACTCGGTCGGAGATTGCTCGGTGACGGGCAGCAGGACAACGCGATCGAGGTCCTGCAGTTGAACCAGGTGCTCCACAGCAGCTCGGCAGGGGCTGCGGTGGCGGTGGCCGATGCCTATAGGCAGGCGGGTCAGGCGACGGTAGCGGGCGTGTACTACGAGAAGGCCCTGGCTCTCGAGCCGGGCAACGAGCAGGCTCGTACCGGACTTCAGGAGATCGAAGATGGAGGAGAGGACGCGCAGATGGAGGCGGTAGGGGAATGGGAGATGGATGCCGACTCCTTGCAGGCGTCCATGGCCCAGATGGGAATGGAGATGTCGCCTGAGCAGATGGCGGAAATGCAGGAGGCCATGGAGCGACTCCAGCAGATGCAGGCCAGCGGGGGCCAGGTTGCTGCCCCCGAGCCATCGCTAGCCCGCAGATCGACGGCCCAGGTCAAGCCGGCCGCCGGCTCGGCGCAGCCAGCGCACGAGTCCGAGTTCTGCGAGGTACTGCACAGGTTCAATTCTGAGAAGAAGATTCCCGATGCCGGAGTTCGGGCTCGCTTCGAAGGAGAGTACGGAACGGCCGCCGACGCAGCCAGTGGTAGAACCTGGAATGTCGAAACCGTCTGCGGGGAGTTTCTGGTGGCTGTCCCTCTATGGGCCGACGTTTCGCCACCGGTCCTGGATCAAAAGGGTGGAACGCGGTTCGAGGACGCGATGGGAGGCTCCTGGTCTTTCGAGATCGGTGGTAACGGCAAAGCCAAGGGAGTGACCCTGACCGCGAAAGACGGCACGACGTCCGACATGAAGAGAATCGGGGATCCGCGGTCTTACGACTGATCGTCCAACCGCCAACGGCAGAGCTCGATCCTGAAATCCCTCGCTCGAAGCCGCTGGCCCTCCAGATGGACAACGACTCGAGGTTTGGACCGGCCGAGCACAACGCGATTGGAGATGAAGTGGTGCTGCTTGGCGGAGCGTCTCCAGGCGGCCCAGGTCAGGTCCAGGGTCTTCCCTCCCAAGCGGAACTTCGGCAGTGTCGCCCCCCGCTGGAAGTGGGCATCCTGCACGTAAACGATCAAGGAACCGATGCCGCCGGCGGTAAAATCGGGCGGCAGTGCCGCTGACAGACACCCTGGCCTCCCAGGACAGGCCTCGATCTCGAGAGCCAGGGGAGCTTCGAGCCACTCGATGAATTGGAAGGCCGCAGTCATCGAGGGGCCACGAGATCGAAAGAGCTGGGGCTCGAATGTCCGAACTTGCTCCGGCGGCAGACTATCCAGCCACCTCGCGAGAGGCTCGACGGCGGATCGTCCGATCGAGGTCGAGGTGACGCTCAGACCATCGGCAAATTGGAGGACTTCGAGCGGGATTTCGTCAGCAGAGTCGACTTGCTTGAAGGCGGCTCGATTTTTGGCAAACGCTCGGGGCCAACCCTCCCATCCCGGCCTGGCGAGGTGCGGATTCTCCAGATAGACGAGCCTTCCGTCGGGTGGCCGGAGGTGGCTGGCCAGGAAGTGTTTGGCGAGTAGGCTGGTGGGCGGCACCAATCTCGAGTAGGTGTAGATCAGGCCGGGAAGAGCGGCGACGACGGCGAGGGTAGTCCAGGCAAGGACACCGAAGACAGGTCGCCTCAGCAACTCCCACACCTCGGTTGCCCAGGACCATGCGAGGCTCAGGATCCAGCCGGTGGCCAGGAAGACGTAGGGCAGAAGCACAAGGAAGTTGTTGTCCTTGAAGTAGGCCGTCGTCAAGGCATAGGCAGCCACATAGGCGATGGGGAAGACCAGGAACATCAGACGGGAGAGCCACTGGGTCTCGATTCGGCGGTTGCGCCAAATCCAGGCACCCAGTCCAGCGAGCCCGATCAGTCCAGTCC
>JARFQS010000577.1 GCA_029287645.1 Thermoanaerobaculia bacterium
GACTCCCCCAGGGTCCGTCGGCGCTCTACAGCACCTCCGGTGCCAGTGAGACGATCTTCATGAAGCGCTTCTCACGTAGCTCTCGGGCCACCGGTCCGAAGACACGGGTTCCTACCGGCTCGCCGGCGTCGTTCACCAGCACTGCCGAGTTCGAATCGAAGCGGATATGGCTCCCATCCTTGCGCCGGTAGGACCGTCGCGTACGAACGATGACCGCCTTCACGACCTGCCCCTTCTTGACAGTTCCCTCCGGCGTCGCTTCCTTTACCGAAGCGGTGATCAGGTCGCCCAGGCCGCCGTACTGACCCGCCGACCCGCCTCGCATATGAATGCAGGCGATCTTCCGGGCGCCGGAGTTGTCGGCTACATCCAAGACTGTGCCCATCTGAATCATCGTCAGCTACCCTCCGCCCTCTTCAGGATCTCTTTGACCCGCCATCTCTTCTGCTTCGACAGAGGTCGACTCGAGACGATCTGAACGCGATCGCCGAGGCGACATTCGTTCTGCTCGTCATGGGCAAAAAACTTCGATGTTCGCTTCACGTAGCGGCGATACAGACGGTGCATGACCGTATTGGTAACCGCGACCACGACGGTTTTGTCCATCTGGTCCCGGACCACCGTACCGACTTTGACCTGTTGCCGCCCGCGGCTGGCTGTCGCTGTTGGTTCCGACATCACCTTGCTCTCCGAATCATTCCTTCGTCGAGTCCCGCGTCTCGCGAAGGACCGTCAGACCTCGAGCGAGATCTCGCTTCGCCTCGCGCATTTTCGCCGGGCTCTCCAACTGGCCCGTCACCCTCTGCAGTCGCAGGGCGAAGAGCTTTTCAGCCAGCTCTTTCTCCCGATCCTGCAGCTCTTCAACAGTTTGCTCTCTCAACTCCGAAGCCTTCATCACTCACCTCACCAGGCCGTGTTCTCGCGCGAGATGTATCGCGTCTTGATCCCGAACTTGTAGGAGGCCAGCTCGATCGCCCGCTTGGTCACTTCCGCATCGACTCCTTCGACTTCGAACAGAATCCTTCCGGGCTTGACGACGGCCACCCACCCTTCAGGATTGCCCTTTCCCCTACCCATCCGGGTCTCGAGCGGCTTCTTGGTGATCGGCTTGTCCGGGAAGACGCGGATCCAGATCTTGCCACCGCGCTTCACACCACGGGCGATGGCAATACGCGCTGATTCGATCTGTCGCGAGCTCACCCAGCCTGCCTCCACCGCCTGCAGAGCGTGATCCCCAAAGGCGATATAGTCCCCGCCCTTGGCCCTGCCTCGACGCCGCCCGCGCTGCTTCTTTCTGTACTTCACCTTCTTGGGCATCAACATGATCTTGACTCCTCGGTTCGATCAGATCGCCGCGCGGCGGGCTTTCTCCCGCAACAGATCGCCTTTGTAGATCCACACTTTGCAGCCGATGACTCCGTAGGTCGTGCGCGATTCGGCAAACCCGTAGTCGATCTCCGCCTTCAGGGTGTGCAACGGCAGCCGGCCTTCCTGATACCACTCTGTGCGGGCGATCTCGTTGCCTCCGAGCCTCCCTGACACCATGATCTTGAAACCCTTGGCACCGAACCGGAACGCCGACTCCATCTGCTTCTTCATGGCCCGACGAAAGGCGATCCTGCGGAGCAGCTGACCGGCCAGATTCTCTGCCACCAACTGAGCGTCCAACTCGGGACGCTGAATCTCCTGGATGTTGATGTGCACCTCGCGGCCCATGTGCTTCATCAGGTCGTCCCGCAGCTTGTCGACCTCGGCGCCCTTGCGACCGATGATGATTCCCGGCCTCGAGGTATAGATGGTGACTCGCAGCTTGTCGGCGGCACGCTCGATATCGATCTCGCTGACACCGGCATGCGACAGACGCTTCTTCAGCCGAGCCCTCAGATCGAGATCCTCGTGCAAGAGCCGTGCGTAGTCCTTGTCGGCGTACCAACGCGACTTCCAGGACTTGTTGTAAACCAACCGGAACCCATACGGGTGAGTTTTCTGCCCCACTATCGTCTCCTTAGCCGTCGCGAGCTATTCACCCTTCCGGGTATCCAGTTTGATCGTCACGTGACTCTGGCGCTTCAGAATCCGAAACGCCCGACCCATGGGTTGAGGCCGGATGCGCTTCAGGGTCGGTCCGCCATCCACGAAGACCTCCTTGATATACAGCCGATCCACATCCAGCTGATCGTCGAGGTTCTCGGCATTGGCGATCGCCGACTGCAGCAGCTTGCGCAGGGGTCGAGCCGCGCCCTTCTTGCTGAGCTCCAGGATATTGGCCGCATCCTGGACGCCCTTGCCACGAATCTGATCGGCCACCAATCTCACCTTCTGCGGTGAGGTTTGCAGGTACCTGTGTCGCGCTGTCACTTCCATCACTGAAAGTCCTCTCGAAAGCATGGATTCGCACCCTACCGGGGGCGACCCATCTTCTCCACTCTCTTGCCACCGTGGCCACGAAATGTCCTCGTCATCGCGAATTCGCCCAACTTGTGGCCGACCATGTTCTCCGTGACGAAGACCGGAATGAACTTGATGCCGTTGTGCACCGCAATCGTCCGTCCCACCATCTCGGGGGTGATCGTCGAGCGACGAGACCAAGTCTTGATGACACGCTGGTCGTTCCTATCGACAGCCGCCTTCACCTTGTCTTCCAGGTGATAGTCGATGAAGTAACCCTTCTTGAGAGATCGAGCCATATCGCTTCTCCACCTATTACTTGCGCTTGCGGCGCCGCACGATCATGTTGTCGGTGCGCTTGTTCTTTCGGGTCTTGTAGCCCTTGGTCGGGAAGCCCCACGGAGTGCAGGGGTGACGACCACCCGAGCT
>JARFQS010000052.1 GCA_029287645.1 Thermoanaerobaculia bacterium
GAAGAAGGCGGGCTACGAGAGCAATCCGCTCACGGACGGGAGCCTCGAGGGCTACCGGCTCTACACCGCCGAAGTCACGACGATGACGCGGCGGGCCCTGGAGGATAGCGGGCTCGACATCAAGACCCAGGATCGGTGCAAGAACTTCTTCGCACTGGGGATGATCTACTGGTTGTACAGCCGTCCGGTGGAGACATCCGTTGCCTGGTTGAAGCAGAAGTTCAAGCGTCGGCCGGAGATTGCCGCTGCCAACGAGAAGGCCCTCCAGGCCGGCTACAACTTCTGCGACATTACCCAGGCCTTCCAGGTGCGCTACGAGGTGGAGCCGGCCCAGCTCGAGCCGGGGACCTACCGCAACATCATCGGCAACAACGCTCTGGCGGTCGGGTTGGTGGCGGCCAGTCGCCGCAGCGGCCTGCCCCTGTACCTGGGCAGTTATCCGATCACTCCGGCGAGTGACATCCTGCATGAGCTGGCCCGTTTCAAGAACTATGGCGTCACGACATTTCAGGCCGAGGATGAGATCGCGGCTGTTTGCGCCGCCATTGGAGCTTCCTTCGGCGGAGCGCTGGCTGTGACCACCACGAGCGGACCGGGCCTCGCCCTGAAGTCGGAGGCCATCAACCTGGCGGTCATGGTGGAGCTGCCGCTGGTGATCTGCAACATCCAACGTGGTGGTCCTTCGACCGGCCTTCCCACGAAGACGGAGCAGTCGGATCTGCTGCAGTGCATGTTCGGTCGCAACGGAGACTCACCCGTACCTGTCCTGGCAGCCAGCTCGCCGGCCGACTGCTTCGAGACGGCGATCGAGGCGTGCCGAATCGCCGTGAAGTACATGGTGCCGGTGATCCTGCTGTCGGACGGCTACATCGCAAACGGCTCCGAACCGTGGAGGCTCCCCGACATCGAGTCTCTCCCCGACCTGCAGACAGAGTTCTGGTCTCAGGCGGATGGGTTCCAGCCCTACTCCCGTGACGAGACGACTCTTGCCAGGCCCTGGGCGGTGCCGGGAACTCCGGGACTCGAGCACCGGATCGGCGGGCTCGAGAAGGAAGACCTGACCGGCAACGTTTCCTACAGCGCCACCAATCACCAGAAGATGACCAACTACAGGGCCGAGAAGGTGCGTCGCATTGCGAGCGAGATTCCGGATCTGGAGATCAACGGCGACCAGGAAGGAGATCTACTGGTCGTTGGCTGGGGGAGCACGCTGGGTGCCGTAACGGGCGCTGTTCGCCAAGCGCGCGGCGAGGGCATGAAGGTGAGTCAGATCCACCTGCGACATATCAATCCCTTCCCCTCGGACCTGGGTGAGATCCTGACCCGCTTCGAGCGCATTCTGGTGCCGGAAATGAACTCCGGCCAACTGGCGCTTTTGCTCCGAGCCGAGTACCTCCGAGAGGTGATCAGCCAAAGCAAGGTCAAGGGAAAGCCGTTCTTCCGCTACGAGATCTACGACAAGATCAAAGAGATTCTGGAGGCCTGAAGCCATGTCTGTCGAACTGCCCGTATTGAAGAAGAAGGACTTCCAGACAGATCAAGAAGTACGCTGGTGCCCGGGATGTGGCGACTACGCCATTCTGTCGGCGGTCCAGTCGTTCTTTCCCAGCATGGGGATTCCCAAGGAGAACTTCGTTGTCGTGTCCGGGATCGGCTGCTCCAGTCGCTTCCCGTACTACATGGACACCTTCGGCTTCCATTCCATTCATGGCCGAGCACCGGGTATCGCGACGGGCATCAAGATGGCCCGACCGGAGCTGGAGGTCTGGGTGGCCACCGGAGATGGCGACGCGATGTCCATCGGCGGCAATCACTTGATCCACCTCTTGCGTCGCAATGTCGGCATCAAGATCGTAATGTTCAACAACCGCATCTACGGCCTCACCAAGGGCCAGTACTCGCCGACCAGTGAAGTCGGCAAGCGGACCAAATCCACTCCCTTCGGTTCGATCGATAGGCCCTTCAACCCGCTCTCCCTGGCGCTTGGCGCAGGGGCTACTTTCGTCGCCAGGACGGTCGATATCTTCCAGAAGCACTTGAAGGAGACGCTGCGTCAGGCCGTCGAGCATGAGGGCTCAGCCTTCATCGAGGTGTACCAGAACTGCAACATCTTCAACGACGGGGCCTTCAAGTACATGACCGAAAAGGAGTCGAGAGACACCGGGGCGATCCAGATCGAGCATGGTCAGCCGCTGGTCTTCGGCAAGGAGAAAAACCTTGGTATCCGTATGAACTGCACGCAGCCAGAGGTCATCGAGCTGGGTGGGGACCTGGGACCCGAGGACTGCCTGAAATGGGACGCGCACGACCCCAGTCCAGCCCTGGCATTTCTGTTGGCGCAGCTTTCGCCGCCGGACTTCCCGACTCCGATCGGAGTCTTCCGCTCTGTGGCCCGCCCCGCCTATGAGCAGGCTTCGGTCGCGCAGATCGAGGAGCTGACCGAGGCAAAGGGCGAAGGAACCCTGCGTGATCTGGTGTACTCGGGTGAGCTCTGGACCGTGCGGGACGACGGAAGCGTTGCCAGCGGCGTGGAAGAGGTCTGAGCCGGCGTTCAGAGCTCACAGGTCGATCAGATAGGTCTCCGACTCGACGATCTCGGGGTCCAGCGAAAAGTCGTAGAGCTCGAGTCCTCCGAAGAGGGCTCGGACATGTGCGAAGCCCTCGGCTTGCAGCTCGGCCGCCAGCAGCACCGATCTCGACCCGTCGTCATCGAACAGGACGACCTGCTGGTCCTTCATCGGTCTCCATTCCTGGCCCGGCATCGGCATGGCACCCCGCAGTGTCTTTCCGGCAGGTCGGTCTCGCACGTCGATCAGCAGAGGCGCCTTCCCTTCGCGGAGGCTGCGAAACAGGGTGAAGGGGGATACCTCTACTCTCGGGTCGAAGGAGACGACCGGTTTGTCGTCGTCACGATGGCTCGTCGGCATGGGCTGATCCTGAACGCGTCACGCGGTTCCGATGGGCTGGCACGTCGCACCACACCTATTCGTCATCGACCGCGGCCCAAACGAGGCCGGAGACCAGTTTGGGTAGGAAACGGGTCGACTTCGGAGGCAGCAGGGCTCCATGGGCTGTAGCTAGCGAAAAGTCCTGCGGCGACATGGGTGGAAGAATGAACCCGGCGGCGAGGTCGCCGGAGTTGATCGCTGATACGAGTTGCTCCGGACTGGAACGATAGACAATCCGCCCGTCGCGTGCTGCCTCGGCGGGAAGTCCGAGCCGGGGTAGGAGGACATCGTGCAGCCAGCCGACCGAGAGGTGGCGGAAGGACGGCAGCAGCTCATCAGGAGCGCTGTCCCGATCGAAAGTCCAGATCTCGGCGGTGCCATCCCCCGTGAGTGTGACGATCGCCGGTTGTGGCTCCACCGCCACGGCCGCTGTCAGGTCGGCTCCGGAGGATGTCTCTAGGGGATGACGGCTGCGGGCCAGATCGGCGACCGAGCCGAGGTCGACAGTTGCCGGCAGTCCACGATGGATTGGAGCGATGGCAAGCCCGGGGGCTCGCAGACTGGTGATGACAGCCAACTTCGACGCTGTTCCGGAGCCGAGGCTCGAGGATCGCTCGCTGGCGTATTGGAGGGCGGTCTCGTAGCGGTGATGGCCGTCGGCGATGAGGCCGGGACACCTCTCGAGGAGGCTGCGATATCGCTCGATACGTTCCGCGTCGGCGAGACGGTAGAGGCGGTGGCGGTTGCCGTAGGCGTCCTGATGCTCGACCAGTACGGTGCTGGCCGCTACGTCTGCGGCAAGCAGGGAATCGAGGCTGCCATCGTCGTCGCTGAGGAGCAGGATGGGTTCCAGATCGATTCGGGTAGTGCGTAGCAGCTCCAATCGCTCATCGACAGTCTTCGCCACGGTCCGCTCGTGCGGGCGTATGACCGCCCCCGCTGGATCTTCCAGACCCACCAGACCTGTGATCCCGACTCGCCGCCCTCCACCCGGAAGGAGAATCTCGTAGGGATAGAGAGCCTCGACACGGTCGCGCCGCAGCGTACCGTCTCGCAGCCAATGGCCGTGCGTATCACGCGCACTCTCGAACGGGCTGCTCTGTTCGGTAGCGATGGGCCGCGTCAGCCAGGTGAACTGGTGAGGTCTCTCTCGAAGGTGAGCCGCGAGCGTGTCGTCGATCTGATCGTAGGGCGGGGCAGCGAGGCCGCCACGGTCGTCGAGCTCGTCCTCGTAGCGGATTCCCTTGAAAGCGAAAAGGCGCATGGCGATCTGAGCGGGTATTCTACTCATGTCTGCGGTGAGCTGCTCCTGGTGGTTGCGATGGGTCCCGGATCTGTTGCTCCCGCCTAGTGGTGAGCCGCATATACTGGCACTTCCAATGTCGCGAGCACGAACCTCCATCTTGGCCGAGGTGTTCCGGTCCTGTCGTCGCGACAGGATCAACGCGGAGTCGGCGAGCATCGCCTACTACTTCTTCTTGTCATTCTTTCCACTGATCCTGACTCTGTTCGGCCTCACCGGTCTGATCGGGCGGCAGACGGCCTTCGATTGGGTCATGGAGGAGTTGTTGGTCGCCCTGCCGCCTTCGGCCGCCGAAACGATCGGTCGCTTCGTGCTCCAGGTCACCGATTCGCGCAGTCCCAGCGCCCTGTCCATCGGAGTGCTGCTGTCCATCTGGACGGCGTCGAATGTCTTCTCGGCCTTGGCCGACGGCCTCAACAAGGCCTACCAGGCGAAGTGGGCTCACCGCTGGTGGAAGAAGCGTGCACTGTCGTTGGCCATGTTGCTCCTACTCGCGGCGGCGCTTGTGGCCCAGGCCGCGATTCTCCTGGCCGGCCCCGAGGTGGCGAGGGTCCTGCGAATCGAGCCGTTCGAGAGCGGCCTCAGGTGGCCGCTCACAATCACGCTCTCTGTGGTGATGATGTGGGTCATCTACTTGACGCGGCGGAGCCACGAGGAGGGCGG
>JARFQS010000065.1 GCA_029287645.1 Thermoanaerobaculia bacterium
CCATCGAGGAGCCCGCCCCATCTGAGGACGAATCAGCCCTGGCACCTCGGGCCGATTCTTGAGCAGTGGAGTCAGGCCATTCGGCTTGTGCAGAGCCTTTGCGGCGGGTGGTAGATTGCCGTTGTCGTCGCATTGTCTGACTCTCGGGGAGGGATCACCATGGTACGGCTCGACTCTGTAGACAGGCCACCGATCTGGTCTGCGATATTGGCTTTGACTCTGTTGTTTCCCCTGGCTTCGATGGGCGAAGTCCATCGCCAGGAGATCTGGACCGTAGAGGACCTGGTTCTGGCGGAGTCGTCCAGTGGCTGGGAGCTATCGCCGGATGGGAATGTCGCGGTCTGGGTCAAGCACTCCGTGGAAGAAGTCGAGGATGAAGAAAAGGAGGTCTCGAGGCTCTGGCTGAGCCGACTGGAGGACGGTTCCAGGGTGCAGCTGACCTACGGCCAGGAGAGCGTCTCGAGCCCGGTGTTCTCGCCCGACGGTCACCACGTGGCTTTTCTGTCGAACCGCCCGATCCCCGGTGGTGAGGAAGACAAGACGGGTAAGACCCAACTCTGGGTGCTGGCGCTCTCGGGTGGCGAGGCGAGGCCGGTGACCCGACTGGAAAGAAGTGTCCAGGACTTCGGATGGGTGGACGAGAAGACTCTGATCCTCGTTGCCCAGGAAGCGCCTAGCCTCTGGGAGCAACAGCGCAAAGAGGCCAAGGACACATCCCAGGTCGTAGACGATGCAGAGCACGAGCCACCTGTTCGGCTCTTCCGAGTGAGGCTTGGCAAGCCAGGCGTCGAACCGCTGACTCGCAACAGCGACTGGATCAGCGAGATCGCGGTTTCACCGGACGGTCGATATGCCGTCGTGACGGCGCAACAGAGCTTGTCGTACGAGTTCGATCAGAAGGTACCTCCCCACACCCGGCTCGTCGATCTGGCGACCGGTGAGGAGAGGCGATTGTTGGCCGACGGGCGGCTGCTTCCGAATGCGATGCAATGGGCGCCGGATTCACAGGGCTTCTATTTCATCGACCAGTTCACCCGGCATCCCGTCTATCGAAATGCGACGGTGAGTGAGCTCTGGCTCTACCCCCTGAGCGCCGGCGAGCCGGAGCGTGTGGAGATGGAGTGGCCTGCGGGATTGGGTCGAGGCTACGAGGCGATCGAAGGCGGCGTTCTGGTGCTGCTGGCCGACGGTGTGCGCTACCGGCCGGCCCGCATCGATCGCCAGGGGACCGGGTGGAGCCGAACCGATCTGACGGGCGAGCACGTTGCGAATCTGGACAGGCTGGTCGCCTCTCCCGATGGGTCCCGGGTCGCCTACGAGTATTCGACCTCGAACGTGCCCGGCCAGTGGTATGGAGCCGCCCTGAGCGGTGCGCGCGTCGAACAGGTTCAGAGGCTCACCGATCTCAATCCGAGCTTCGCCGAGAAGACCACCGGTCGTACCGATGTGATTCGTTGGAAGGGGGCTCTCGGCGAGGAGGTGGAGGGCCTCCTCCACTTTCCGCTCGGCTGGGAGGAAGGCAGGAAGTACCCCCTGGTCCTCGACATCCATGGCGGGCCGACCGGTGTCGATCGGGACACCTGGGATTCCGATTGGCACGACCCCAACATTCTGTGGCGTCAGAGGGGCGCCTTCGTGCTGCAGGTCAACTACCACGGCAGCTCGAACTACGGTCTCGATTGGGTGGAGTCGATCGGTGAGGGAAAGTACTACGACCTGGAAGTTCCCGATATCGAAGCCGGGGTCGATGAGGTCATTCGTCGTGGGCTCGTGGACCCGGAACGACTGGCCTCCAGCGGCTGGAGCAATGGTGGAATTCTGACGGCAGCTCTCATCACCGAGTCTCGACGCTATCGCGCGGCCATCATCGGCGCGGCGGATGTCGAGTGGTTCTCGGACTGGGCGAATGTCGATTTCGGAGCCGCCTTCGACAACTACTACTTCGGCGGTACTCCCTGGGAGAAGCCCGAGGTCTATCTGGAGAAGTCGCCGTTCTTCAGGTTGCACGAAGTGACCACGCCGACACTCGTGCATACCGGCACGGCCGACCGCAACGTGCCTCCCCATCAGTCGTGGTCGCTGTTCCGTGTACTGCAGCAGGTAGGTAAGGCGCCCACGAAGCTAGTCCTGTACCCTGACGAGCCACACAGCCTTCAGAAACCCGCCCATCAACGACGCAAGATCGAGGAGGACCTCGCCTGGCTCGATCAGTATCTGTTCGATCGTGAAGACTCGAGGGTGGCCGCAGTCAAAGAGAGCTCACGACTGGCTGGCCTTCTCGCCACGGCTGGAGCGGCCCGGGTGCAGAACGCGTACGGCCTGACGAAGGGTGAATATCTGACGCCGGAAACCGTGAGTCTGAACGGAGTGGAGGTGGGGCGCTTCGAGGTAACGCGTGCCCAGTACGCTGACTTCGACCCGAGCACCGAAGTCCAACCAGGGGCGGAGAATCTGCCGATGACAGGAGTCTCCTACCAGGATGCGCTTCGATACTCGACATGGTTGTCCGAGGTCACGGGCCGGCCCTTCCGCCTGCCGACGAGAGTTGAGGCCGAGAAACTCTCCAAGTTGGCCGGCACTGAAGGCAACACCCTCGACCGATGGGCCGACTACAGACCCAACCCGGAAGACCGTACCGCGATTCTCGCTGCGGTGGCAGCGCGTCCTGGTGTGAGTTTGCTGAAGCCTGTGGGGAGCTTGGCCGGGACCGGCCACGACCCCATCTTCGACTTGGATGGCAACGTGGCGGAATGGGCGACCGTGGAGGATGGCGACGGCAAGGCCATCGGCGCGAGCGCGGACCGCTCATCAGTCACTGAACCCCCCGATCCGGCCTCCAGT
>JARFQS010000080.1 GCA_029287645.1 Thermoanaerobaculia bacterium
CGATGAGGCCAATTGAGCTAGCTCGAGCCTCCGGTGTCAGACAACTTGTCCATCACCTGATCGAGGCTGAAGCTGCCCGGCTTCTGGCGCGGTGGATAGTCCTTGAAGCTCGTCAGCCAGTTCTGGACGAAAGCCTGGGCCGGGACCAGCACGAAAGCCCGCTCGAGCCGCCACCTCGGGTAGTCGATACCCTCGTGGTCGGCCCGCTCGAACGGGTCGCCCCGCAACGTGAAGATCTTCGGCAGGCGCAGCGTCACAAGCGGCTCCTGCCACACCTCGTAGCCGTGCGCCCGCTGCTCCATGAAAACGATCTTCCACTGGTCGTAGCGCAGCGCCGCCAGGTCGCCGTCATCCGTCCAATACAGGAACTCATGGCGTGGCCACTCCGCTTCGCCCTTCAGGGCGGGCAGCAAATTGTAGCCATCGAGGTGGACGTTGTAGCTACGGCCGATGGCGCTGGCGCCCGAGAGCAGCTTGTCCTTGACGTCCGGCGCTCCGGCCGCCGCCAGAAACGTCGGCAACATGTCCTCATGCGAGCCCACCTCGTTGATGATGGTGCCCGGCTCGATCACCCCTGGCCACCGCATCACCATCGGTACACGATAGCCGCCCTCCCAATTGGTGTTCTTCTCGCCGCGGAAGGGGGTGGTGCCAGCGTCGGGCCAGCTCATGGCTTCGGCACCGTTGTCGGTCGAATACATGACGATCGTGTTGTCGGCGATCCCCAGCTCGTCGAGCTTGTCGAGGATCTGGCCCACCATCGCATCGTGCTCGACCATGCCGTCGGGATAGATCCCCAGGCCGGTGACACCCTGCGATTCCGGTTTCAGATGCGTCCAGATGTGCATCCGCGTCGTGTTCCACCACAGGAAAAACGGCTTGTCTGTGGCATGGGCCCTGTCGATGAAGTCGAGGGCGCCCTCGGTGACCTCCACGTCCATCGTCTCCATGCGCTTCTTGGTCAACGGACCGGTGTCCTCGATCTTGCCGTCGGCGGTCGACTTGATGACGCCGCGTGGGCCAAACTTCTCCTTGAACTCCGGGTTCTTCGGGTAGTCAGGGTTCTCGGGCTCCTCTTCGGCATTGAGGTGGTAGAGGTTGCCGAAGAACTCGTCGAAGCCGTGATTCGTCGGCAGGTGCTCGTCACGGTCGCCCAGATGGTTCTTGCCGTACTGGGCGGTCATGTAGCCCTGCGCCTTGAGCAACCCCGCCACCGTCGGATCGGCCTCCATCAAGCCCTCTTTGGCTCCCGGCAGGCCCACCTTGAGCAGGCCGGTGCGGATCGGCGACTGGCCGGTGAGGAACGCAGCCCGACCGGCGGTACAGCTCTGCTGGCCGTACCAATCGGTGAACAGCGCACCCTCCTCGGCAATGCGATCGATGTTCGGCGTCTCGTACCCCATCACACCCAGGTTGTAGGCACTGATGTTGTACCAGCCGATGTCATCGCCCCAGACGACGACGATGTTCGGCTTGTCCTGCGCCGTGGCTGCCACGGCGCCGAGCGAAACCGCTAGCACTAGCGCCAAGATCAGAAGTCGCAGCTTCCTCACAAAGTCCCTCCTTTCAGAGATTGATGCCTTTGCCTACCTGATTTCAACAGATGCCTCAATACCCTACACTTTTTCGTCTGCCTGAGCCAGCTCTCCAGTTTCGACCCTAGAATCACCTGGCTGTGATCCTAACCCTTGGACGAGGGTTGAGTTTTCGGGGCTCGGAGGCCTGAAAACAGCAAGAAGCAAAAAGGCTGGGGGCATGAAGCCCCCAGCCCCAGGCAGACCTCGAGGCAGGTTGGGTCAGCTCCCTGGCGGCACCAGTTGCTCCAGAACCTGATCGATGGTGAAGGAAGCCGCCTTCTGCCGCGGTGGGAACTCCTGGAACGTCGCCAGGAACTTGCCGACATATTCCGCAGCCGGCAACATGAGGAAGGCCCGATCCAGGTACCAGTCCCAGTAGGTGTTCGACGTAATCGTCGCCTTCTCATAGGGGTCGGTACGCAGATTGAACAACCATGGTATGCGAGTGAAGGTGTAGGGCTCGCTCCACACATTCAGCGTCCCCTCGGCGCGCTGCTGGGCGAAGACGATCTTCCAGTTCCTGTAGCGCAGCCCCGTCAAGTCGCCATCGTCGGAAAAGTAGAAGAACTCGTTCCGGGGTCCAGTGTTTGTCTGGCCGGTCAGATACGGCAAGAAGTTGTAGCCATCGAGATGCACCTTGAAGCTCTTGTTGGCGGCCTGATGACCCGCAAGCAGTTTGTCCTTGATATTCGGGTCGCCGACTGCGGCCAACAGGGTCGGCATCCAGTCCAAGTGCGACATGATCTCGTTGGAAACGGACCCGGGCTCGATCTTGCCTGGCCAGCGCACCATCGCAGGTACCCTGTAGGCCCCCTCCCAGTTGGAGTTCTTCTCATTGCGGAAGGGTGTCATGGCGGCATCAGGCCAGGTGTTCATGTGGGGACCGTTGTCGGTGCTGTACATCACGATAGTGTCGTCGGCTAGACCCAACTCATCGAGCTTGTCGAGCACCGTGCCTACATTCCTGTCGTGATCGATCATGGTGTCGTGATAAGGCGATTGCCCACGGCCGGCCTGACCGAGACTCTCTGGTTTGGTGTGGGTGCGGAAGTGCATATGCGTGAAGTTCACCCAGACGAAGAAGGGCTTCTCCGCCCTGGCCGACCTTTCGATGAAATCCGCGGCGCGAGCGGCCACGTCGTCGTCGATGGTCTCCATG
>JARFQS010000098.1 GCA_029287645.1 Thermoanaerobaculia bacterium
CCCCCCCCCCCCCCCCCCCCCCCCCCCCCCCCCCCCCCACCCCCCCGCGACTCGATTCGTCGGCAGCGTCAGATGTGTATAAGAGACAGATCTACAACGTCTTCGGCATCATTCGGGGCACCGAAGAGCCGGAGCGGTGGATCGTTCTGGGAAATCATCGTGATGCGTGGAACCACGGTGCGATCGATCCGAACTCGGGTACGACCTCGTGGTTGGAGACAGCTCGCGGTCTGGCAGCGGCGGTCGAGAAGGGGTGGCGGCCCCGGCGCACGATCCTGCTCGCCAGCTGGGATGCAGAGGAGTACGGCCTGGTGGGGTCGGTCGAATGGGGAGAGGACCGAGCTGCCGAGTTGTCAGAGAAGGCGATCGCCTACATCAATCTGGACTCTGCGGTTACCGGAGCGGATCTGAACATGAGCGGCTCTCCGTCTTTGCGGGAACTGGCTCGACAGAGCGCGGCAGCAGTTCCGGATCCCAACAAGGACGATTCGGTAGGGGGGCTCTGGGAACAGCGGATGGCCGAGAAGTGGGCTTCCGCGTCGACCATCGATCTCGAGCAGGCGGATGAGACTTTCGAGCTACATCTGGGCGCTCTGGGTTCGGGCTCGGACTACACGGTCTTTCTCGACCACCTGGGAGTCGCCGCGGTCGATTTTGGCTTTCGAGGCAAGAACGGCGTCTACCACTCGGCCTACGACAACTTCAACTGGATGGATCGATTCGGCGACCCCGGGTTCGCCTACCACGCCACGGCTGCTCGACTGTTGGGAATCCTGGCCATGCGTTTGGCCTCCTCGGACGTGCTGCCATTCCGTTTCGGCTCGTATGCGGGCGCCTTGGAGATCCACTTGCAATCCATCGAGCGGCAGGTCGTCCGGATCAATCGCAAGGCTTCCGTCGCGACAGATGCGGAATCGAGCGACACGCTGATCGTGGACTTCAGTCCCGTCGAGACAGCTATCGAGACCTTTGGCAAGGCCGGCGCTGAGCTCGATGCCGCGGTGGACCAGCTGATCGCGCGACAGGACTCGGACACCGCCGCCGCTGTCAACGATCCGTTGATGCTCCTGGAGAGGAGTTTTCTGTCCGACGAAGGACTTCCCGCGCGGCCGTGGTTTCGTCACCTGCTTTTTGCTCCCGGGCTGACCACCGGTTATGGCGCGTGGCCGTTCCCCGAGCTCGCAGAAGCGATCGAGAATCGAGATCCCGAGCTGTTCTCGCGGGGAGTCGCCAGGGTGGTCGATGTGCTCGAACAGGCAACACGCGAGCTGGAAGCGGCCACGGCACTGGCCGCGGGTCAGGACGGCTGAGGTCCGTCCTCTTCACCCAGGAATCGTTCTTCCTCGTCCCATTGTTCCCGAATAGCCAGATCCTTGGCCCGCCGCCTCTTGAACGCCACCAGCGCCAGGGCGGTAATCAACAGCCAGAGCGTCGCCGAGCTGCCCAGGATGGGGATCCAGCGGTAGAGAAAGGTGTGTCGGCCCCAGAAGTCCTTCTCGGCCTCTTCCAGCGTCTCTCCCGTGACCGCGAGGTAGGCGTCTGGAAAACTGGAGCCAGCATTGACGGCTCCCAGAATCTCGGCCACCGCAGTCGGCCCTTCACGGTTGACCAGGTCCTGGACGAAGGCTCCGGCCAGAGCGTAGGCGTGATTCGCACTCTCCCGGGTGCGATGAAAGTAGGGTTCGAGATCGCTGAGCGAGACCTGACGACCCGACACCAGGGCCCAGGTCACCCGCGAGTGATCTTCGAGTCGCCAGGGACGACCGATAAACAGAGCCAACCCCTCGTTGAACCAGCGCGGCACTTCGCTCCCACCTGTGGCTCTGAAGACCATCACGTGACCCACCTCGTGAAGGACCAACTCCTCGAACGTCGAGTCGGGGTACGAGGGGGTCCGGTCGGGAAACAGGACCGTGATCCCGCGGTCACTGATGGCGTAGCCGGCAATCCATTCCGGAGCACTCTTCGCCACCTGTGAGTCCTCCGGAGCGAGGACGACGAGAATCGGTTCGCCCGGGTCCTCGAGACCCAACAGCTGCATGCCGATGGTGAAGCGCCGTGGGTCGATCCGATCGATTCTGGCGGCATGCTCCGGAGCGGATTGTGCACCCTCGACCTGCAGGTCGGGTATGCGGAGTGAGGACTCCGGTGGCCCTTCCGGGGCTGCACCTGCGCAGCCCAACAGAAGGACGAAGAGAATCAGACCAAGACCGTTAGGCCGGACCCTGAATCGAATCGAGGAGAGCGCGGAACTGATCAGTATTGGCCTTCACGGTCTCTTCCGGACCGGTGAACTTGAAGAACCAGTTGGCATCGGGTCCTTCGACAATGGCGCCCTTGAGCATGTAGCCGGGGAAGCTCTTCTGCGGCCCGCCGGTCATCATCATGCCGCCCTCTTTGTAGATACCGGAGACTTCGACCAACAACATCGACATGTCGCCGGCCTGGGTCGCCTCGGTGACCAGGGCCTCGCGTGATGAGCTACCGTCTGGCTGATCGAACTGATCGGCCCAGCGCTCGGCGTTGGCCTGAGGTCCACCGCCCTGACCGGTACCGAAGTAGTAGACGACGCAGACGCCATCTCCGCCTGGTCCGGAAACGCGAAATTGGGCCTGCCGCATGGGATTGGAAGGCGGCTCGTTGACCCAATCAGCGGGCATGGTCCAGGTCAATGCGGCCCCCTCGCCCATCACCGGAGTCGGCAGAGTCGAGGTGGCGTCCTGCTGTCCCATCGGGGGGTGGCCAGGAGGCATCTCCGGAGTCTCGGACTGCTGGGCAGTCTGGTCGGGTGCCTCGGGTTGGGAACCGCCGCAAGCGCCCATGAAGAAGACGAGCAGGACGACGGCTGAGAGTGCTGTGAGAGTTTTGATTCGCATGATTTTCTCCTGGTTGATCG
>JARFQS010000123.1 GCA_029287645.1 Thermoanaerobaculia bacterium
ACCTCGTCCAGCGGCTGGTAGGCGTCCTGGTCCTCCACGTAGACCACCATTTTGAACGGCACCATTTCGATCCCCAGCTCCTCCTGGTGCTCGCGCATGAGCTCCTGGGCGCCGTAGGGATCGTAGAAGGGCTGACCCTTCGAGTCGTTCCCCGGCCCCGCATGGTCCCGCCCGACGATGAAGTGAGTGCACCCGTAGTTCTTGCGGATGATGGCGTGCAGCAGAGCTTCACGTGGACCACCCATCCGCATCGCCAGAGGCAACAGCGAGAGCATGGCCGTGTTGGTCGGATAGCGATCCAGTACCGACTGGTAGCAGCGCACCCGCGTGTAGTGATCGACATCTCCGGGCTTGGTCATGCCGACCACCGGATGGATGAGCAGGTTCGCCTCGTGCTCCCTCGCGGCCCGCAGGGTCAGCTCGAAATGAGCCCGATGCAGGGGGTTGCGGGTCTGGAAGGCCACGACCTTCTTCCAGCCCAGCTTCGAGAAGCGATTGCGGACCTGTTGGGGCGTCAGACGCAGCCGAACAAAGTCGTAATGGAACGGCAGCTCGACGCCTTCGAGCCGGCCACCGACTGCGATGTTGTTGGTGCGCTCGAAGAGATGAGCGACACCGGGATGCTTGCGGTCCAAGGTTCCGTAGACAGCCTTGGCCTTCGACTCACGGTCCAGCTCCCACCGGTCGTCCAGCCACAGCACGGCCAACATGGTCCCTTCGGGGTCCCTCAGAGCCAGCGGCTCGCCGGGCGCGACCTGGTCGGCGATCTCCTCGGTGATGTCCAGCGTGATCGGCAGCGGCCATAGGGTGCCGTCCGCCAGGCGCATATCGGCGCAGACGGACTCGAAGTCCTCTCTACCCATGAAGCTCTTCAGGGGCGAGAAGCCTCCGTTCATCAGCAGCTCCAGGTCGCAGAGCTGACGTGGGGTGAGATCCCAGGAGACCCAGTCACGGGAAGCCTTCTTCAACTCCTCGCGGCGCTCATCGGTGGCCAGCAGATCGACGAGCGTTCCGCCATGGGGGCTATTCAAGTGAGTCATGATCGGTCCTTCTCCAAATTTGGAAGTTCGTGCGTTCCGAGCTCGCGGCAAAGTACACCCATCCTGTGCAAGCGATGTTCCGCGTTTCAGTGAGTGGAGATTTCGTCGGGCCCGGATTCGGCAAAGGAGCCCCATTGCGGGCTCCAGTGGCGCAAAGTGTACCCATCGGCCCGCCGAGGGTCAAGAGCGCTCACCGCAGGATCCATGCCGCTAGAAAGCGTTGCCAACACTGAACAAGAGGACCCAATCGTCCTCCCCCGGCAGTGGATCCAGTTTGTAGCCGACCTCGACCCGGATCGGCCCGATGGGCGAGCTGTACCGGACACCGGTGCCGATGCCCAGCTTGCCCTCCGCGACATTGATGTTCCGCCAGTCGGCCCAGAGGTTTCCGAAATCGGCGAACAGCGTTCCGCCGATCGGACCCGCGATCGGGAAACGATAGTCGAGATTGGCTATGAGCAGTCCATTGCCACCGATGGCCACCAGGCTATCGGCGTCGACCTCGTCGGTAGTGGGAACGATCGGAGGAAGTATGAGCGTCTCGCCAGGAATACCCAGGCGGTCCCTCTTGTAGGCCCGGTGTGTTGTTCGGCCGCCCGCGAAGAACCTCTCCGAGATCGGAATGAAGCGGGATGGCAGATCCTCCGGTACCGTCGAATCGACAAACGCCTGGTTCAAGGGCTCGATCGCACCTACCCGGAAGCTGCCGGCGAGTACGCCGATTCGCCCGAAGTCCAGATAGCCCGCCGCTTGGAGAAAACCCTTCATAAACTCGGTCTCGGCCCCGGCGAAGGGAAACGCGTACTCGACCTGGAGAATCGTGTTCCAACCCTCGCTCGGATCGAATTCGTCGTTGCGGTGGTCCAAACTCCACGCCGGGGTGATGCTTGCAATCTGCACTTCCTGCAGATCCCGATCGATCTCGAGATCTTCCAGAATTGCATCCAGCACCTCGACATTGCGGTAGTCGAGCAAGATGTTGATGCGGCTGAAGGTCCCCTGCCGCTGAATCTCGAACTGACCGCCTCGACGCCGGGAGGTGAAGCTGTCCTTGACCTCTTCGATGTAGAACAGCGAGACGGTCGAGGGATAGGGCAGGTGGAAAAAGTAGGGCTGGGTCAGCAGGACCCTCGCCAGATTGTCCCGGTTCGAGGCCCTGACATCGACCCTGGCCGTCAGCGCCCTTCCCAGCAGGTTGCTCATCGAGTAGCCGAGGAGCCCCCGCAGGCCGTCTTCAGAATCGAAGCCGAACCCGTAGGTCAGCTTGCGCCGCTTGCCCTCTTCCAGGTTGACGAGGATGTCACGCTCCCCTTTGAACGGAACTCCAGGAGCTCTCCTCACCGCGACGCGGGAAAACGTGCCGAGTCGGTAGAGATTTCGCTGCACCTCCAGAAGCCGGTTCGTGTTGAAATGCTCTCCCGACTCCAAGCGCATCGCATAGCGCACGACTCGAGCGTTCGTCCTGTTGGCGCCCCGAATGATGATTCGATCTACGACACTGCGGGGTCCTTCCAGAATTCGCAGTGTGACGTCGACCCTCGTCTCGTCCTCGTTCCAATCGAGGAGCGGCGAGATTTGGGTGGATTCGTAGCCTTCCTCCTGGTACCTGGATCGAATCGCGACGACCGTTTCGTTGAGAAGGGCTGGATGGAATGGCCCTCCCGCACTCAATGGAAGCCCCGCCAGGAGTTGTGTCTCGGGAATCTGGGAAACGCCCTCCATCTCGAGCTCGACGACCCTGCGCTGGCGGCCTTCCTCGATCGGTATGCCCACGTAGAGGTCCTCTCCCTCGACCTCCACCTCGGCAGGCCCCACGATCGCCTGTTCGAAGCCGTTGAGGGCATAGAAGGCCTGGATATTGGCCAGATCGTCGGCCAATACCGAGTCCGTCAGTCGGCCACTGCCGGAACCAAGTCCGCGTCGTGGCGAGGTCGTCATCAGAGGGATCAGCTGTCGATCGCTGAAGTACTCGTTGCCCGTGAGCACGACCTCCGCCAAATGAAAGATGGGGCCGGGGTCGATCACCAGGCGTACATGAATCGTGTCCCCAGACCTCTCCTGACTCGTGCCGATCTCGACCTGGTAGTAGCCCTGCTGCTGGTAGTGGGTTCGGATCCTCTCCACCGACTGCAGCAGCAACGCCTCGTCGAACCGCTGTTGCTCCATGAAAGGCAGGAGGCCCCGCTTCTGCAACCGCCTCGCATCACCTCCCAGGATCTCGATCTCGAAACGGGGTCCCAGCTCGATCCGGTAGCGAACTCGAACGCTCGCGGCTTCCCAATCGATGGCCACGTCGACCAGCTCGACGAGGGCCTGACGGTATCCCTCGTCGATGAGCCAGCCCTCCAACCTTTCAGCGTCCTCGGCGGGCTGCCGATTGAAGAATCGCCTGCCGGGAGAGGATCTCAAGGGTTCCATGAGTGTCGCTGGATCATAGGGACCGAGGTCACCTTCGAAGTCGATCCCGCCCACCGAGAAGGGCGGGCCACTTTCGATCCTGTAGGTCACGTCGGCGAGTTTTCTCTGCTCGTCGATGACCACATCGGGCGCGACCCGAGCCGCCATGAAGCCTTCGATCTCCATTCGATCACTCAGGTTGTAGAAATCTCGCAGGATCTGACTCTCGATCAGAGGTGACCGTGGGCGGACTTCCACCTCTTCCATCAAATCGCGTCGCTTGACTCCGAGATCACCATCGAGTTGGACGGAGTCGACCATGAAGCTCGCCCAGAGAGCGAAGGTCACTTCGACGCCCTCCTGAGTCGGACGGGTGAATGCCTCTATCTGGCCTGCCCGTCCCGACGCCTGCAGGTTTCGGATACTGCCCGATACGTCGTCCAATGAGTACGGCTTGCCGACCTCGACCGCCAGATACTCGATCAGCTCGTCCACATTCTCGACCATCGTGTCGGCCCGGATCACGACCCTGTCGACAATCGAGCCCTCCTGGGCCCCGACAGGGTGACCTCTGACCGCCAGGGCGAACAGGAAGCCCAGGGTCAGCGCACACAGCCGACCCCTCGAACGCCCTCCGGACGCCTTCCGACTGAGGCGATCGGCCTGGTTCGCTCGCGCCGGGCCCATCCGTCGGCCCCTCAAAAGGTCTTCTCCCAGCGAATGTCCGCCGAGTAGCTGCCATCGCCGTCCTGCGTCAGGACCAGCGTCGTCCCTTCCATGAAGACCCACTCGACCTGGATGACCTGCTCTTCCGTGGTCGAGGGATCATAGGAATAGGTGAGGAAGACATCGCGTGAGACCTGCTTGCCCACCGTGACTCGGGCCGAGGATAGGTCGCCACTCGATGTGGTGAGGGGCTCGAGACGCACCCGATCGAAGCCGAACAGGTTGCTCGTGCGCTCCGAGATCAGGGAGGCGGCCTGCCCATAGAGCAGGCCGGTCGCCCGCATTGCCGCTTCGGTCTCCCCTTCGCTCTGTGAGGACCGGGTCCCCCGCCAGTTGGTCTCTCCCGTGGTCAGGAGAGACAGCACCTCCAGGTCGGCCAGCGGCGGGTCGGAGGAGAAATTGGCGTTCAGATTATCCAGCGTACCGAAGAGGCTCATCGTGACCCGGTACTCGCGGACTCGCGCCGAGGCCGCCAGGTCGATGACCGGCTCGATGGCGAATGGATTCGCAAACGTCACCAGACCCTGATCGACCGTGTACTTGGTTCCGGAATAGGAGATGGTCCCCCCCCGCTCGACTTCCACTCGCCCGAAAAGCACCGGGTTGGCCACCGTTCCGCGAACGACCAGGTCTATGTCGCCCCGCAGATCGGCCAGGTTGTTGCGAACCCGCAACGCTCCGGGACCATCGATCACGATGTTGAGCTGTGTCGCGGTCTCCAGCTCACCCGCCCGATCGATCTCCACCCGTTGCCGGGCGAAGATGCCGCGCAGCATCTGCGTCATGCTCACCTTGACATCCTGAAGGTAGTAGGCGCGATCGAGGCGCACGTTGCCGCGCAAGATATGCCCCTCGTCCGTCGACGCCAGCGACAACTCGGCATCCCCACGGCTCAGCCAGCCCTCCGGAAAACGGAGGTTGATGTTCTCTGCGAACATTTGGAGCTGGTACCCGAAGCCACCGTTCTCCGAGACCGGAATCAGCAGCCCACTGGCTCGCACCTGGCCACCGGCGAAATCGGACTGCAGCGAGTCGACCACGACCTGTTCTGGATAGAAGAGCAGCTGACCTCGAATGTTGTCGAGCGCATGGGGGATGCCGGGCAGGATCACCTGCCCGTTGGTCAGGGTTCCCTGTCCATCCAAACGGGGTGTCTCCAGAGTTCCTTCGACCGTCGCCAGGACGTCGAACCGTCCAGATCTCAGCCCCAGCTCAGGGAGCAACAGCGTCAGCCAGTCCGTGGCGAGAGAGGCCTGCATCCGCATGTCGAGGGAGTGCGCCTCACCGAAGGCGACCAATCCGGACAAGTACAGCTCGCTCTCGGTGGCCGGATCTCCGATGAAGAACGAGTCCAGATGAAAGCCGTCGCCGGACAGGTGCATCACGACGGGTTCCAGATTCTTCAGCGTCTGGTCGGCAAGCTCTATCGAGAACTGATCCAGGGTCAGCTCCGAGCGCCAAGGCCGACCGGTTCCGAAGTCGGCCGCCAGGGTGAGCACGCCCTCGAACCCGCCCGAGCATTCAGGGATCGCCTCGGCACCCGACAGGCTGACCAGACCCTGCATATCGTTGCCCTTGACGGGAATCGACAGATCCAGGCCCTCACGGGTCAGGCGTCCCCCTCCATCCAGGGTCACCAGACCCAGAAGATCGCCCGACAACATCAGGTCTCCACCTTCGAGGTAGGCGTGGAGCTCGGCTGAACCGTCCTCTGCCAGAACCCTCTCATCGACCGAGAGACCGCGCCAGAACAGATCGGCGGTGACCTGCGGCTCGTCCTCGGTGCCACGTACGACACCGTTCTACCTAATGGTGCATCCGACCTCTAACGGCTACTGGG
>JARFQS010000214.1 GCA_029287645.1 Thermoanaerobaculia bacterium
CCATCGAGCAGTACTACCCCGAGGGCGAACGCATCATCAGCGATGATCTCGCCCAGCGGATCCTGCCCGTCGGCTTCAGGGCCGAGGTTCGGCTGATCGGGCGGTTCAGGAACTGGATCATCCGGCAATCAGAGGACAAGGTGCCCGGCCTCTGGGCCGGCATCATGGGCCGGAAGCGGTACATCGACGACATCATCGCCGAAGCCGTTGGCAGTGGCATCGAGGCGGTGGTGAACCTCGGGGCGGGCTTTGACACCCGCGCTTACCGACTTCCGGCTCTCGCCGACGTGCCGGTGTGGGAGGTGGATCAGCAGCAGAACATCGACGCCAAGAGGTCGAGACTGGAGAAGCTGTTCGATGAAGTTCCACCTCACGTGGCCCTAGTGCCGATCGATTTCGATCACGAAGATCTGCCTGCCGTTTTGGCGACGCACGGCTACAAGCCTGGTAAGAGTACCTTCTTCATCTGGGAAGGGGTCATTCAGTACCTGAGCGAGAGCGGCGTTCGGTCAACCCTTGCCTCCCTGGCCGATGCGCCGGCGGGCAGCCGGCTGGTATTCACCTACACCCCGAGGGATTTCATCGAAGGGGAGAACTTCTACGGCCAGGAGTACCTCTACAAGAAGATGTTGCTGAGAGACAAGATCTGGCTCTTCGGTTTGGATCCCGAAAACGTCGATGATTTCGTGGGCGAGTACGGTTGGCACGTTCTCGATCACCTCGATTACGAGCAGCTTGCCGACCGGTATGTCAAGCCGACGGGGCGCAAGCTCCGGTCCATGGCCATCGAGCGGATCGTCTACGCGGAGAAGTCCACACCAAGATGAGGGTACCGGGACAGAGTGGTCCGCAGAAGACAAAGCGACGAGGAGGATGACATGGAAAAACTGGTGATGTTGGGCCAAGCGGCGACCGGTTTGGGAGTATTGCTCATGGGATTCGCAGCGCTGTGGTTTGTGTCGGTTTATCAGGAGAAGAACAAGTAGCCGCCCGACGACTCCAATAGGAATGGCACCGATTGGCAACGTCGATCACCGGAGGTCGCAATGAAGAGCAGCATCGTCGAACACCTGAATCCGGAGTTTGCCCCGGTAGCGGTGATCTGGAGCGACACCATCCCGGGAGACGCTGTCGAGTTCAGGGAGGGCAGGTTCGGCTGCATTCTGCACCTGTTTGCCGTGGCCTCTCGGCGGAGTCGTGTGGCCGGCGGAAGCCGTGACACGATCGTCTGTTCCGGGGGCCGCGCCGCGCTCGGGTTCGGCGTTGACTTCGTCGAGTCCGAGGCGCAGCTCGACCATTACGCGGCCATCTTCAGCAAGGGCCTCGAGTCGGCGCGCGATCAGGTGGCCTATCGAGAGAAGATGGACGCAGTGCGGCCGAGCTGGCGACCCCTGTACGAGTTCGGCGAACGGCGTCACTGCAGTTTCGACATGGCCAGGGAGTGGATTCTCGAGTGCCTACCCCGCTACGACATCCCGAACCGATACGTATTGTTCAAACCGCTGAGCCAGACGGATCCGGAGGAAAATACGCGCGCGGTCATCTTCCCGGTCAGCCCGCTCGAGCTTGCAGGCCTGAACACATTGTTGGGTTCAGTTGTCGAAGGCGCGGACCCGGTGCAGGTCCCTCAGGGCGCCGACTGCTTCCGCATCGCCTGCTTCGCCTACGCCCAGTACGACGCGGAATCACCGCGCGCCGTGCTCGGCATGCTCGACGTTGACGGGCGCGAGCTGATGCGCAGGCGGTTCCGCGACGACATGTTGACACTCACGATACCCATGCCGCTGTTTCTGCGCCTCGAGCGAGAGGCAGGGAACTGTGTGTTGCAGACCCCTGCGTGGTCGAAGCTGCGTTCCGGTGGTCACTGAAGGAGCCCGAACACAATGAAGACAATCCTGGACATCGTCGATCGAACACCGGAACCTGCTCCGTGGTCAGAGGGCGACAACATACCCTGGGATGATCCTGGCTTCAGTGTGCGGATGCTTGCCGAACATCTGAGTCAGGAGCACGATCTCGCGAGCCGTCGGAGTGAGACGATCGATCGGCACGTCGAGTGGATCTTTTCGGAGATTCTGGGCTCCCGTCCCGCCCGACTGCTCGACCTCGCCTGCGGCCCTGGGCTCTACGCAATCCGTCTGGCCAGAATCGGATGCGAGTGTGTCGGGATCGACTTTTCTCCGGCCTCGATTCGATATGCGACGGACACGGCCGCCGCCGAAGCACAGCTGTCGTGCACCTATCATCACTCCGATGTGCGAAACGGGCTCTTCGGTGAGGGCTTCGATCTCGTGATGATGTTGTACGGACAGTTCAACGTCTTTCCTCGGGATCTTGGGATGGAGATCCTGCAGAAGGCCCATCGCGCGCTGAAACCCGGAGGTACCTTGCTGCTCGAGTATCAAAGCCGCGAACAGATACAACGTGGCGGGGAAAGTGATCGGAGCTGGTATACGGCTCGGTCGGGATTGTTCTCCGGGGCGCCACATCTGGTTCTGCAGGAAAACTTCTGGCATGCCGATGCAGGGGCTTCGACCACTCGGTTCTCGGTCATCGATGCCCGGACGGGCGCGGTCAGCAGCTATGCTCTCAGCAATGAAGCCTACAGCGAGGCTGATCTCTCCGATGCTCTGCTGTCGGCAGGGTTCAGAGAGACGGAGAGATTTCCTTCATTGAGAGGGGAAGCCGATACCGAGGAGGATGATCTCCCGGTTGTGGTCGCCAGGGGCTGACGTTCCCCGAACCCCGTGCGAAGGAGGCGAGACCCATGCATCAGAGCGGACTGGGCGGATTGATCATAGACTGCAGGACAGACGACCTGGACAGGGAAGCGAGGTTCTGGAGCGAGGCTCTCGGGCTCGCGATACGACCCTCCGAAGATTCAGAGGATGCGAACTACGTCATCCTCGACACGCGGGAAGGGGAGCCGTACATCGAGCTGCAGTCGGTCGAGCACCCGAGCAGGGTGCATCTGGATATCAAGACCGACGATCTCGAAGCCGAAGTCCGGCGTCTGGAGCGACTGGGAGCGACCCGAGTGAAGAAGGTCAAGCGCTGGTGGGTTCTGGAGGCGCCCAGCGGCCACCGGTTCTGCGTGATACCACTCCACCACGGGCAAAACGTTGGCGAGCTCAACACATGGGACGGCAGAGACTGACACCTCGATCGAGCGGACCGTGAGAGGGGCTCAGGGGTAGGCCGGGTACCTGCGGCACCTGGGGATGAGGGGGCGGCCGGCCGCTGCGAGGCCTGGGGTTGTGGGGATGCGGGGATCTTCGAGGCGATGCTCTGTCAGGATCAAACATCCACCCCCCTCATTTCCTCACCCCCTCATTGCCCTTTTTCACACCACTCCCGTGCGTTCTGGAACATTTTCAGCCACGGCGAGGCCTCCAGATCGCGGCGCCAGTCGGCCGGCATCCACGGCCACTGCCACTTCAGGAAGGCACGCTCGGGGTGGGGCATCATCACCAGGTGACGACCGTCTGGCGAGCACAGTCCGGCGATGCCCTGCGGCGAGCCGTTGGGGTTGTGAGGATAGGCGTCGGTGATCCTGTTGTCGTCGTCCACGAAACGCACCGGCGCCAGGTTGTTTTCAATGACCCCGGCGAGCACCGAAGAGTCCGGGAAGAACGCCCGCCCTTCTCCATGGGCGATCCAGATCCCGAGGGTGGATCCCGCCATGCCCCTGAGCATGATCGAGGGGCTCGACAGGATCCGCACCGAGGTGAAACGCGACTCGAACCGGCCGGACGCATTCTGGATGAATCGGGGTTGCTCGCCTGTGCGGCCTACGTGGA
>JARFQS010000359.1 GCA_029287645.1 Thermoanaerobaculia bacterium
GGAAGGAGATTGCGTGATTACACCATGGTAGATAAAATATATAAAGGTAGAACAGAATCCAGATGGAGCAAGCCGATGGCCCTGAACATCAAGAACCGTGAAGTCGAGTCCCTGGTCGACGAAGTCGCGCAGCTGGCAGGGGAGAGCAAAACCGAGGCAGTTCGCAAGGCCTTGGCCGAACGTCGCAACAGGTTGGTGTTCAGAGACGGAAATCGGCGACGGGGTGACCGGTTTCTTCGCTACTTGAGTGAGTCTGTCTGGCCCCAGGCCCCTGAGGATGAGTTGGGGCGCCCGCTGACCAGGGAAGAAGAAGACGAGATCCTGGGTTACGACGGGAGCGGAGCGTGATCGTCGACAGCTCGGTCATCGTCGCCATCGTGCGTCGGGAACCCGGCTATGCGGACCTGGTAGAGAAGCTCGGGGGCGCGACATCGATTGCGATCGCTACGCCAACGCTGCTCGAAGCGGGAATCGTCATCGAAGCTCGGCTGGGCATCGACGGTGAAGCTGTTCTCGATCGCTTTGTCTCGGACTTCGAAGTTGCCCGCGTTCCGTTCGGCGAGCACCACTGGCGAGAGGCGTTGGCCGCCTATCGTCGATATGGCCGCTCGCGTCACCCGGCAGGGCTGAACTATGGCGACTGCATCGCCTACGCGACTGCTCGGCTAGCTGACGAACCGCTCTTGTTTGTGGGTGAGGACTTCGCCAAGACAGACATCGAGCCAGCCTGAAGACCCCTGAGATCGTCGCCTCAGGGATTCGAGGCCTCGGTCAGACTGCGGAGCTCTTCGGGCCAGCCGCTCCGGATCACCGGCCACCGCTTCGGGCAGTACCTTGATAGCGACTTCACGGCCGAGCTTCGTGTCCTCGGCCCGGTAGACCTCTCCCATGCCGCCCTCGCCGAGCTTGGCGGTGACACGGAAATGGGAAATGGTGGATCCGATCATCAGGTCAGTCGGCCGTGGTGTCGGCAGCTTCGTCACCAGAAGGCGGGTAGATCTCGTCGAATTCCGGCTCATCGTGCAGCAGGTTGAGATCAGGATCACGCCGAGCCCAGTCGCCGTCTTTGAAGCCTGCTTCCCAAGCTTTGCGTAGACAGTCGAGAGCCTCGCGTTTGTTGCCGAGCTTGCAGTGGATGCAGGCGCAGTTGTAGAGCACCGACGAGTCGTTGGGACGCAGAGCTGCCGCGAAGTTCATCTCTCGCTCCGCATCCTGGGGTCGTTCCATCTCGGCGTAGCTGCTGGCTATAAGGACGCGGGCTCGGGCGTCCTCGGGGACTTTGAGAATGTGTTTCTCCAGCGCCTCGACCCGTTGTTGACGGTAGATGTTGCGCAGGTCGTCCTTGCCCAGGGCACCGAGGGCGTTGATGATCGGAACGTACACACTGTAGTCGTCGCCCGATGTCGAGACGGCGGCTTCGGCAAGCTCGGCCACCTCCTGAAAACGACCGGCGGCGAAGAGAGCTCGCCCGAGCAGGTAGTAGGCCCCCTCGCAATCCGGTTTGCGACCGATCGCCTGGCGGACGCGCATGATGGCATCTTCGAGGTCGCCGTCGATATACCGAATCCAGGCTTGCGCCACCTGCACATCCGGCAGCTCGGGGCGCAGCGCAATGGCTCGGTCGGCTGCCTCGCGGGCGCGGTCGGCCCATGAGTCGTCGCGTTCGAAATTGGCGTAGTACTGGGCACAAAAGACCGCGTTGGCCGCATGCGCCAGGGCGAACTCGGGGTCCTGCGAGACGGCGTTGGAGAACATCTGCAATGCGAACTCCAGATCCTGGCGGGTCAGCCGTCGGGCGTAACTCTTGCCTCGCAGATAGAGATCGTAGGCCTGCATGTTGTCCGTAGGCTTGGTGGCGATCTCCTGCTGTTCCTGCGGGGTCAGGGTGATGCGCAGGGCTTCAGCGATCTTGCGAGCGATTTCGTCCTGGACCTCGAAGACATCCTCCATCTCACGGTCGTAGCGTTCCGACCAGAGCGGAAAATCTGTCTGGGTATCCACCAGTTGCGTGTTGATTCGCAGGCGGTTTCCCGCCCGCCGCAGGCTCCCCGTCAGCACGTAGGCGGCGTTGAGCTGCTGACCGATCTGGGCCGGTGTCGTGGATTTGTCTCGGTATGAGAGAACAGTGGCCCGGGAGAAGATGTTGAGTCCTTTGATCTTCGACAGCTCGGTGATGATGTCCTCGGTGACCCCATCGCGGAAATACTCGTCCTCCTTCACACCGCTGAGATTCTCGAAATACAGAACCGCGATCGAATGCTCCTGCCCGGACTCTGGAGTGCCGGGGCGCGAGTCAGTGCTCGGTGCCGCTGCGCGTTGACCGGACTCGAGGTCTCGACGTAGGCGAGTTAGGTCCGTCTTGAGATCGGTTGCCGACTGGTATCGCAGGTTCCGATCTTTCTCCAGCGCCTTGCCGAGGATGCGATTGAGGTCGTCCGGCAGCGAGGGGTTGGCCTGCGTGACCGGTTGAGGCTCTTGATTGAGGATAGCCGCGTAGACCACCGCCGAGGTCTCGCCTTGGAACGGCAGGGTACCGGTTGCCATCTGATAGAGCACGGTACCCAACGAGAAGAGATCGGTGCGGGCATCGGTCATCCGGCCACGGGCCTGTTCGGGCGACATATAGGACACCGTTCCCAGAGTCGTCCCGGCGACGGTGAGGTCATCGGGTCGAGCTAGCGTCTGCATTTGCGAGCCTTCGTCTCCTGCCGCCGTTCGTCGCGGATGTTCGATCTTGGCGAGGCCGAAATCGAGCACCTTGGCCTGCTGGCGCTCGTTGACGAAGATGTTGGCTGGCTTGATGTCGCGGTGCACGATGCCCTTGGAATGAGCCGATTCCAGGGCATCGGCGACCTGAATCCCGAGCTCGATCATCCGATCGACATCGACCGGGCCAGCCTGGATCAGGTCTTTGAGGGTTTGGCCCTCGATCAGCTCCATGACGATGAAATTCTGGCGCTCGAACTGGTCGATGGAGTAGACCGTGCAGATGTTGGGGTGGTTCAGTGCAGAGGCCGCTCGTGCCTCACGTTGAAAGCGTTCGAGAGTCGGTTCATCCTGTGCCAGATCCTCGGGCAAGAACTTCAGCGCCACCTTGCGGCCGAGCTTGGTGTCTTCCGCCTCGTACACCACACCCATGCCGCCGCTGCCGAGCTGATCGGTCACGGTGTAGTGA
>JARFQS010000414.1 GCA_029287645.1 Thermoanaerobaculia bacterium
GCGGAATTGCTTGGATGCTCTTTCCTCGGCAGGATTCCTCTCGATCCCGCGATCGTCGAGGGTGGCGACTCCGGTGAGCCGATTGTCGTTTTGCAGCCCGAGGGGCCGCACGCCGATTCGTGTCGGTCGGTGGCCGAGGCGGTGGTGGTCGAAGTCAGCAAGCGACAAGCCCAGAAGCTGTCGATCTTCTAGGCAGGCACGGCCTCATGAGCCCCGTAGTGGAAGAGCGAAACTCCCGAATCGCGGTCATCGCCGATGCTCACATCGGTGGCCCCGGCGGACCCGCGGAACCTCTGGTCGAGCAACTCGCCGACCTGGCCTCGGGTGAGCCGGGACGGTTGATCCTGATGGGAGATCTCTTCCACGTCTGGGTCGGTCAGCGCAGCTACGAGACGAAAGAGATCCGGCAGGTCGTCGAGGCCCTGTCCGACCTGCGCCGGGCGGGCTGGAGGCTCGACTACATCGAAGGCAACCGTGACTTCTTCATTGCCGAAGGACCCTACCGGGAGGTATTCGACACCGTCTCCGACGAGGTCTCGTTTCGCGTCGGCGATCGGAGCTACCTTGCGGTACACGGCGATGGGCTGAACGCAGAGGACCGGATGTACAGGTTCTGGCGATGGCTCTCGAAGAGTCCGCCGAGCCGGTTCTTCATGCTGCATCTGCCGGCTGGCCTGGCCCAGAGACTGGTGCACGTAACGGAAGGGCAGCTGTCCAAGACTAACTTCAAACACAAGCACCAGATTCCGCGAGAGGTCATCTCACGTTATGCCGTTCGAAGACTCGCCCAAGATCCCGACGTCCTGCTGCTGGGCCACTTTCACGAAGCCCACAGCTGGGATGTGGAGGGTGGGGAGGTCCGCCTGCTCGACGCCTGGTTCAACACCCGACGCATCGAGTGGCTGTCCGCCGAGGACTAGCTCGGCCTCGAATCGCCCGTTCCGAGAAACCCGAGCCTGGGAGAGCTATCCATGAAGCCTTCACTTTCTTCTTGCGAGGGCAGGTGCCCGATACCGGGTGGAGTCGCGATCGGGGGCTCGGTCGAGGTGCCGCCCTCGAAGAGCCTCACCCAGCGTTTCCTGAATCTCGCTCTTCTCGCCCGCCAGCCGGTCGTGCTCGTCGGCCCGCTGAGGTCGGATGACACCAAGCTGTTCGCTGAGGCTTTGAGTCGAGCTGGCCACGAGGTGTCGCTCGACGACGATGCCATGGGGCTCCGGCCTGGGGCTATCCCCGACAGTGGAGATCTCTACTGCGGCAACAACGGAACGATGCTGCGATTCCTGACGGCGAGCCTCACCGCCACGCCGGGCCTATGGCAACTCGATGGTAGTGACCGTTTGAGACAGCGGCCGTTGGGCCCCCTCGTCGATGCCCTCTGCAGTCTGGGGGCGCGAATCGAGTATCTGGAGCAAGAGGGCTTCGCCCCCCTGCGGATCTCCGGAGGAACTCTGGAAGGAGGTTGCGCCGAGATCGATGCCCGCCAGTCGAGCCAGTTCGCCTCGGCGATCCTGATGGCCGCGACGGGCGCGAAGAAGCCGGTCGAGCTTAGAGTCCGCTCCCTGGCTTCTGCTCCCTATGTCGACCTCACACTGGACACTCTCGAGCGATTTCAGGCCACGATCGATTCTCCCGACGAAAGCACCTGGAAGATCTCACCGGGCTCGCTGCAGGGAGGCGAATGGACCATGGAGGGCGACTATTCGGCAGCCGCCTATCCCGCTGCCGCAGCTGCCCTGGCCGGTGGGAGTGTTCGCCTGCACGGCGTTTCGCCGGACTCGAAACAGGGTGACCGGAAATTCATGCAGGTGTTGGCTCGAATGGGAGCTCGGGTGGAGTGGCATTCAGGGGTGCTGCAGGTCTCCGGCACCTCGACTTTGCGGTCGATCGAGGTGGATCTCGCGGACATGCCGGATCAGGTCCCGACACTCGCAGCCCTGGCGCCGTTCGCGTCCGGCACGACCAGCATCGAGAACGTTCCGCACCTGAGGATCAAGGAGAGCGATCGCCTGGCGGCCATGTCCACGGAGCTTCGACGGCTGGGCGCAGATCTGGTGGAGCTGCCGGACGGCCTGAAGATCCGAGGCTGCTGGGCCGAGGGACCCGTCCCTGCGGGAGAGACGGAAGTCGAAACCTACGGCGACCATCGCATCGCCATGAGCCTGGCCCTCTGCGGTCTGCGGCGGCCCGGGGTCATCGTGAAGGACCCCGAAGTCGTCGCCAAGTCCTACCCGGGCTTCTGGCGGGACCTCGAAGGACTGATCGCCGGATGATCCCCGCTACGATGGAGCGGCCAACCCGGTTGTGGACAGATGTTGGGTGAGAGCCCGGAGCTCAAGTCGGCTCTCGATCGGTTGGAGCTGCTGGCCCCCTCGGATCTGGCGATTCTGATTCAAGGGGAGACCGGAACCGGCAAGGAGTTGGCGGCCCGGCGCATCCATCGGCTCAGCCCCCGGGCCCAATTGCCCTTCCTGGCGGTCAATTGTGCCGCTCTGCCGGAATCGCTGCTACTCTCGGATCTCTTCGGCCACGTCAAGGGCTCCTTCACAGGCGCGGACCGCGATCGGGCCGGTATCTTCGAAGCCAGCCGTGGAGGGACGGTCTTCCTCGACGAGATCGGAGATCTGCCGCTGCCGGCGCAGGGAAAGCTGCTGCGAGTCCTGCAAGAACGAGAGGTCCGCAGACTGGGCGAGAGTATGCCGCGCAGTGTGGATGTGCGCATCGTCGCGGCAACCCACAGAAATCTGTCTTCAATGGTGCGGGACGGGGAGTTCCGTCGCGATCTCTTCTATCGCCTCAAGGTCGGCAGTGTCGTCCTGCCGCCGCTGCGTCAACGAGGCGGTGATGTGCTTCTTCTGGGCGAGTATTTCGTCGTCCGCGAGGGATATCAGCTGAGCTCCGATGCCCGGCGGCGACTGCGGTCCTACCCATGGCCCGGCAACGTGCGCGAGCTGCGCAACACCCTGGAGGTCGCCAAGGCGCTCAGTGACGACTACGTCATTCGGCCCGAGCACCTCGAGCTTCCGGAATCCGAATCCGGTTCGATGGTCGGCTACCACCAGCAGGTACGGGAGTTCCGACGCGATCTGGTACGCGAGGCCCTGAGGGCCAGTGGGGGGAATCGTTCTGAAGCGGCACGCAATCTGGGACTCAGCCGACAGGCCCTGTCCTATCTGGTCCGCAGCCTGGCCATCCCCTGACGCACCGTCTGGCAGCCGCCGCTACGGCTGAGACTGTCGGTCGAAACAGGGGCTCAAGAGCTCGACAATCCTCTCGAGCTCCTTACGGTCGGTGTCGTCGAACGCCGCAGGCTCGTGAGAGTCGATATCGAGGACCGCCACCAGGGTGTGCTGGGAATCGAAGACGGGAACGACCACCTCGGAGCGAGCCAGCGCGTCGCAGGCGATGTGACCCTCGAAGCTGTGAACGTCTTCGACCACCTGGGACTGTTCGAGGCGAGCCGCAGCTCCGCAGACACCCTGGTCGAACGGGATCTCGAGGCACCCGACCGGTCCCTGATAGGGACCGACCCGCAGCATCCGGGGTGCCACGACGCGGTAGAAGCCAGTCCAGCTGGCGGCCGGCACGAGCTCGTGGAGGACCGAGGCTGCGCTCGCCATCGCGGCGACGGGATCTTCCAGGCCCCGCACCAGCGCGCCGATCCGAGTCTCGGCCTCCCGATAGTGATCGATCTTGTTCATGGCGGGTGAGTCTACTCCGTGGCCCTCAAATGGTCCCATCCGCGAGCTTCCAACGGCTTCTCCTGTCCACCCTCGACGATGCGGATCGAGCCGTTTCCTGTGAGCTCCCCTACCTTCGTGCAGCGGTAGCTCTCAGGGGGCCGGACGGAGGCAGGAAGGGCAAAGAGGAGACAATAGTCCTCGCCACCCGAGAGCATGAGGTCCAGTGGGTCCAGGTTCAGTTTGTCGCATAGCTCTCGGAATTGTGGGGTGGTGGGAAGCTCTCCGGCCTGCAGCACTCCGCCGACGCCACTTTCTCTGCACAGGCGGTGCAGATCGAGGGAGAGGCCATCGGAGATGTCGATCGCCGCGGCTCTGACACGGCGCGACAGCCAGAGGCCGAGCTCGATCTGGGGGCTCGGAAAGAGGTGGCTCCTCACCGCCCGCCTCGCGGCCCTGGCAAGCCCCGGATCCGAGGCCAGGTCGAGCGGAAGATGGACCCGCGACTTCTGGAACGCAGCCCCGCCTTCCAGTAGATGGCGACCGAGTGCCGACTGGCCCACGGGTCCGCCGAGCCAGAGCCGATCCCCGGGCCGGCCGCTGCTACGCCGTACCCAATCTCCTCTTGGAGCCTTGCCGCCCACCAGGGTCAGGGTCGCCGAAAGGACGGGACCGCGGGCCAGGTCACCACCGGCCAGTTCCACTTCCGCTGCCTTGCAGGCTTTCAGGAGAGCCTGGAGAAATCCCTTGATGTCTCGTTCGGGGGGCGAGCTCACAGCCAGGAAGGCGTAGCGCGGGAGGGCGCCCATGGCAGCCAGGTCGGAAAGATTGACAGCCAGAAGGCGCCGCGCCACGACTCTCGTATCGAGGCTGGCGGGAAAGTGTACTCCCTCGATCTGATGGTCGACCGTGATCGCAGTCTCGGCCCTGGGGAGCATCGCGGCATCGTCACCGATATGGTCGCTGCCGTCTTTGTGCAACTGCTTCCGCAGCCAACCCAGGAGGCGGTCTTCTCGACTCGAGCTCATTGGCGGCCGGTGCCCGAGGGGCGAGCTTCAGCTCGCCTTGCGCCGGGGTCTCGCCTTCGTCTTCAGCGCGATATCCAGCACCTCGCGCATGTCCTCGGCGAAGTGAAACGTCAGACCCTTGCGAAGCTCGGGCTGAACCTCGTGAAGGTCTCTCTCGTTGAGTCGCGGTAGCACGATTCTCTTGACGCCCGCGGCCTTGGCGGCGAGCACCTTTTCCTTGAGCCCGCCGATGGGGAGGATGTCGCCACGCAGCGTGATCTCTCCGGTCATCGCGACCCGTCGATTGATCGGTCTGCCCAGAAGGACGGACACGATAGCGGCCGCGATGGTGATACCGGCCGAAGGACCATCCTTGGGGATGGAGCCGGCCGGCACATGAATGTGGAAATCATGCTTCGTGAAGAAGTCGCTGGGAAGGTCGGAGCCGGCACAGTAGGAGCGGGAGAAGCTCAAGGCGGCCTGGGCGGACTCCTTCATCACCTCGCCGAGCTGTCCGGTGAGGCGGAGCCGCCCCCTGCCTGGCAGGGCCACGGCTTCGATGAACAGCAGGTCGCCGCCGGCCGCAGTCCACGCCAGACCCGTGGCGACCCCGACCCGGTCGATCGTCAGGAGCTCTTCACTGAAGTGCTTGGCCGGGCCGAGCAGCTCCTCGACCTGGGGCAGCGACACAGAGGTCTTGCCCTTCTTGCCTTGCGCCACCTGCACCGCGACCTTGCGGCAAATGGCGGCCAGCTCCCGCTCGAGATTCCGCAGGCCGGCCTCTTTGGTGTAGTCCTTGACGATCTTGCGAATCGCCGCTGTCGTGAAGGAGATCTGACTGGGTTTGAGACCGTGCTGCTCGACTTGCTTCGGGATCAGATGGCGCTGGGCGATCTGGAGCTTCTCCTGGCCGGTGTAGCCGCTCAAGCGGATGACTTCCATCCGATCCAGGAAGGCGGGTTGGATCGGCTCCAGGAGATTGGCGGTGGTGATGAACATCACCCGGGACAGGTCGTAGGCGACGCTCAGGTAGTGGTCGCGGAAGCTGAAGTTCTGCTCGGGATCCAGGACCTCGAGAAGGGCGGAGGAAGGGTCACCTCGGAAGTCGGAGCCGACTTTGTCGATCTCGTCCAACATGAAGACCGGATTGCTGGTCGCTGCCTGGTTGATCCCTTGGATGATCCTGCCCGGCATGGCTCCGACGTAGGTTCTTCGATGTCCACGGATTTCGGCTTCATCTCGCACGCCGCCCAAGGAGATGCGGACAAACTCACGCCCCAGAGCCCTCGCGATCGATCGGCCGAGTGAGGTCTTGCCGACTCCTGGTGGCCCCACGAAGCAGAGAATGGGCCCCTTCGTGTCGTCCTTGAGCTTGCGAACGGCGAGGTACTCGAGGATCCGCTCCTTGACCTTCTCCAGGTCGTAGTGGTCCTCGTCGAGGATCTTGCGGGCCCGCACCAGGTCGAGGAGATCCTCGCTCTGCACCTCCCACGGCAGACCGGTCAGCCATTCGAGGTAGGTCCTCGTGATGGCGGTCTCGGCGCTGTCGGGATGGCCGCGCTCCAGCCTCTGAATCTGACGCTCGAGCTCCTCGACAGCCTCTTCGGGCAGCTGCCGCTCTTTGGCGATGCGACGGAAGTTGGAGATCTCCTCGTCCAGCTCGTCGCCTTCGCCGAGCTCCTGCTGGATCGCCTTGAGCTGCTGGCGGAGGAAGTACTCGCGCTGTCCCTTGTCCATCTCGCCTCGAGCTTGGAGCGAGATCTCCTGCTGCATCTTGAGTAGTTGGATCTCCCGGAGGAGCAGGTCGCTGACCTTTCGTAGTCGATCCAACGGAGAGATGGTCTTGAGAATCTCCTGAGCGTCCTCGGCTCTGAGCTCGAGGTTGCCGGCCGCCAGATCGGCCAGCCTTCCGGGGTCTTCGAGGTTGGCGGCGATGATCATGACCTCGGGCGAGATCGTCTTGCCGAGGTTGACGACGGTATCCAGCCCTTCCTTGACTGTGCGGACCAGCGCTTCCACCTCCAGATCCTGCTCGCCGAAGAGCGGCTCGTCCAACTGCTCGATCTTCGCCTTGAGATGCGGCTCGGTCTGGCCGATATGCGCGATCTTGGCCCTGCTGAGTCCCTGAACGAGGATGCGAATCCGACCGTCCGGCAGCTTCAGCATGCGCATGATCAGGGCAGCGGTACCGAACTTGTGAAGATCGTCCTCCCCCGGATCCTCGACCGAGGCGTCCTTCTGGGTCACCAGCATGATGATGCGGTTCTCGGCCAGGGCCTGGTCGACAGCCAGGACGCTCTTCTCGCGCCCCACGGAGAGAGGCAGGATGATGTAGGGAAAGATGACCGTGTCCTTCAAAGGCAGGACAGGTAGGACGTCTGGCAGTTTCATGCTGCCGTCGAGGACTTCGTCGCTCATGGTCGGTGT
>JARFQS010000569.1 GCA_029287645.1 Thermoanaerobaculia bacterium
CGAAGATGACCGGCTTGCCCGAGATCAGCTCGATCGCTTCGATCTGGGTTTCCAGAGGGTGGATCAGATGGCCCGGAAATCCGTCGTACTCGGCGCGGCCGGGGGCGTGCTGAAGCACGACTACGTCGGGGCGGGCCGCCGCCAGAAGCTCGAAGCCCCCGGGATAGGCCGGGTTCATCAGGCTGCCCTGGCCTTCGAGCAGGATCACATCCGGATGCTCTTCTGACCAAGCCTTCCACACGGCATGCTCGATCTCTCCAGCGACGAAGTCGTTGACCAGGGAGTCCAGAACGATGCCGTAGCGAGCCCCCTGCAGCCAAGCGGTCTGGCCTGTTCCGACGAGCTCTACGGTGCGGCCGCGACTCGCCAGGTCGTCATGGATCATCCAGGCGGTGGTGCGCTTGCCGACGGCCGAGTCGGTGCCCAGTAGTGCGACCTTGAGACTGCGCACTTCCTCGATCTTGCCACTGAAGAAATGCAGGCTTTCGACCGGAGGCGGCTTGCGCACATCGCGAATCTCGACACCACGCTCGGTGGCGGCCGCTGCGATTTCGGGGTCGCCGCTCAGGAAGTCGTGCAAACCGGAATCGACATTCAACCCAGCATGGATGGCAGCGAGCACGTTTCTGCGACCAGAAGGCGGCAGCTTGCCTCCATCAGGAGCCAGGCCCATTACGAAATGAGACGCGCTCGAGCGCTGTAGGCGAGCCTTCAGCAGGGCCTCGGAGAGATCCTCGACGATCGGAATCTCTGCGTACTTGCCTTCGAGAGCCTCGCCGGCGTCGCGCCCGGCGAGCTGAGAATCGATGACGGCCACTACGCGGTAGCGGGCAGATCTACGCACCAACCCGTGAGCCGTCTTGCCATATGGAGTCCCAAAAGCGCCCTCACAGTAGACGATTGCGTTGCCTTCCGGTGGTTTCATGACTTTCTCCCGGTGAGAATGGCGACATATCGGTCGCCAACGAATGCCGACCGATCGTGCTGGTCCAACAGCGATATGAGGCCCGCCGTCGCTGCCGGAAGCACATTGAGACTCTCTTGCTCCGCCAGTTTGCGAGCCATCTGAAGCATGGCTTTGTCGCTGGTGTATGCGGCCCACCCATGACTGGAGCGAATCGCCTCCAAGGCGAGATCGCCATCCAGCGAGTTCCAGTTGACCAAAGGCTCATTGATCGAGGTCTCGCGGATCTTCTCCGGAGACAGCGGCTCGCAGTGCAGCAGGTTCAGCCTGAAGGAGCGCACGATGGGGTTCTTGCCGAATGTCGAGCTCCCCACCATGCGAGGAATGCGGGAGGTCTTGCCCCTGCGGTAGAGGCTGACGAAGCCCTTGTGAACGCCAGCCAACGTCGTGCCGTTCGATACCGGCAGTGTCACGATCGCCGGCGCATCTCTCAGCTCGTCGTAGATCTCGTAGGCGATCTGACCGTAGGCGGCGAGCTGGATGGGGGTGTTGGCGCCACCGGGGTTGGCATCGTAGAGCCCTTGAGCATCCGCTAGCTCCTGGGAGGCCGACACCGCCTGCTCGTAGTCGCCCGCGACGCGGCGGATGATGGCGCCGTCAGATTCGATCTCCTGAATGCGTCGAGTCTGATACTGCGCCGGAACCAGCACCACGGCCCTGATGCCTGCCACCCGAGCCGCCTCCGCGACTGCCGCTCCGTAATTGCCACATGTGGCGACGGTGACGGTGTCGAAACCCCGGCGCAACGCATCCATGACCTGGGCGAAGGCGATCCGGTCCTTTTGCGTTCCACTTGGATTCGAGCCTTCGAACTTGAGATACAGCTGCCGCAGACCCGTCTCTCGTTCGAGGTGGCGACCGCGTGTCAAGGCTGTGTCACCGACTTCGGACTCGAAGATGTCCTCATAGGCTTCGAGCCGCTCTTCGAGGGAGACCGTCGGATCGGCGGCGTTCTGCATCGCCTCGGCGTTGTGAGGTCCTCGCAGAGGCCGGCCCTCGGCCCCGTCCAGCGGGTTGAGAATGTGCTCGGTCATGAGTGAATCGATCGAAAATCGATGCCTAGCGCTTGGGGCCGCCTCGTGGGCGATGGATCCTTCTCTCGTCGCTGTTCGAAGGCGGGCCGATCGCGATGTCGTCTTCGTAGAGGTCATAGTCGATCCCCTTCAAATCCAGGTCGGCTATCCGGACGGAGGGCCTCGTGATGAAGTGGGATCGAGTTGGCCGATCCGTTTTCAGGGTGGTCTTGAGCTCATCGAAGGACTCGCCGAGTTGGTTCCAGGATTCGTCGATCCTCTCGACGACGCCCTTGTTGGAGGACTTGCCCGAAGCGAGGCATTCCCTGATCTCGGCGCGAAGCACGAGGGCCTCCCGGTAGAGCTCTTCGGCCTCCAAGAAGAGACCTGAGTCCTCGTTCGAGTCATCATAGGCACCGCCGGTTTCGAGTCCAGCTACCCGAGCCATGAAGCGCTGGAGGTCCCGATCGAGCTCCTTGAGGTACTTTCGGCCGGCTTTCGGCCTCTGTCTGTCTTGGCCGCGTGCGTTGGCGACCCACTCGTCGTGCTGCCGATCGCGATGGTCTTTGTCTACGTGCTTCCTTGGCATGGCTTCCTCCGTTTCTCTGGCTGAAAACGCAATCGCCGTTGCTGAGCGAGATTCGTAAGGGCAATTCGGATGCCAATGCAGGCGCAGGGGAGAGAGAGTCGGGACAGAGCCTCTAAATCATGGCTAGTTGAACAGTTGAAGTCGCTCCACGAACTCGATCGATGAACTAGATCAGAATTCAAATGCCGACATAAAGAGACTTGATTTTCCGATCGGAATTGAGATACTGTTTTGGATCAGAGATCCTGAGAATGCTGATTCGCATCCTTCTTCTCGTGGAGGAAACCCGCCTGCGGGGCCAACTCGCGGAGGCCTTGAGCCATCTGGGAGTTCTGGTGTTCGATGAGCCCGACAAGCTCAAGCTGTGGAGTCGCCTGGGTGAGGAGAGCTTCGATCTGGTCGTGGCCACCCAATCGATGCTCCCTGCCGATGTCGAAAGATCCATAGCGGAGATTCGGGAGCTCCCGTATCGGCCGGAGGTGATTGTCCTGGCAAACCTGTCCGAGCCCCGGGAGAGGGCGGCCCTGCAAAAGGGAGGTGCGTTTGCCGTCGTAGACAGAACACTCCCATTGGAGCAGCTTGGCGAGACCCTCAGAACGGTGCTGCGGCGCTTCCAGGAGCTCGGGGTCAGCCGCCTCAGGGAGTCGAGACAGCAGCGCTCCAAGCTCGATGACTTCTCGTCCGAGAGTCCTGCGATGCGCCGACTGCTCGAGCTCGCTCGAAGGGTCGTCGATACCGACACCTCACTGCTGATTCTGGGCGAGACCGGCGTCGGCAAAGAGTGGTTGGCGAGGGCGATTCACTCGGAAGGTCCCCGAACCGCTTCCCCTTTCATCGCGGTCAACTGCGCTGCGGTGCCGGAGACCCTTCTCGAGAGCGAGCTGTTCGGCCACGAGAGAGGTGCATTCACTGGCGCCGTCCGGGCCAGGCGAGGCTGTTTCGAGCTGGCACATCGCGGCACGCTCTTCCTCGACGAGATCGGCGATGTTCCTGTCCACCTGCAGGCAAAGCTGCTGAGGGCCCTACAGGACCGAGAGATTCAGCGCCTTGGAGCGGAAGCGGCGATTCGGGTGGACGCTAGGGTCATCGCCGCCACGAACAGGGACCTCGAGGAGTCCATCGCGGCGGGGACGTTTCGGTCCGACCTCTTCTACCGGTTGAGTGTTGTCACCCTCACCCTCCCACCGCTTCGAGAGCGGAGGGAGGACATCGTACCGCTGGTCGAGAATTACCTGCAGGACTTCCGCCAGCAGATGGGGCGCCTACACATCCAGGGGATCGAGGAGTCGACCCTGGAGGCGATGTGCAGCTACGAGTGGCCGGGCAACGTACGTGAGCTGATCAATGTCATCGAGCGGGCCATGCTGCTCTGCGACAGCGAAGTGATCACCCGCGATCATCTGCCCGATGCCATCGTCGGCAGAGCTCCCGCCTACCTGCGGAGTGGTGAGCGGGGCCATCTGTCGATTCCGTTCGAGGACCTGATGGACGCCACGCTGGAAGCGGGCCGGAGCCGGCTGGTGGAGGGTTTCGAAAGGGACTACCTGACCCGGCTCTTGCAGCGGACCTCGGGCAACATCGCGAAGACGGCAGACATTGCGGGCGTCAACCCGCGAACGCTATACAACAAGATGAAAGCCTACGGCCTGAGCAAGGAAGACTTTCGCTAGGCGACGGACCTTTCTTCGTCGACTTTCCCACTGACGCGAGGTAGAAAAGCTAGCTGCCCAGCTCCTCTCGCAGTTGGGTGAGCTCGCGGGTGAGCTCGTCCACTCGCCGTTCCAACGCTTCCACCCGCTCGCTCAATCCGGGATTGACGGTAGGTGAGTCGGGAAGTGATCTGGGGGCGGGACTCGCGACGCTTCGGACGGGCTCGGCTCCAAGTCGATGAGCCCAACGGCTCTCTTTCGTGCCCGGCTGCCGTTCGAGCTCCACGACCAGTGGAGAGTCGCCTGCAGCCATCTCGCGCAGGGTGGTCTCGAGCTCGGCGAGGTCGGAGAAGGAGTGCAGCCGGCTACTTCGCGAGCGCAGCTGGCCAGGTGTCTGCGGCCCACGCAGCATGAGTAGGGTGAGGATCGCCTTCGACGCCGAGCTCAGCTCGAGACGGCGACTGATCGACTGGCTCCAGCGTTCGACTCGTGCACCGTCACTGCGCCACGCCAGCACATCCTTTCGTAGACGGTCGAGCGCCTCCACCACTTGCGTTTCGTTCAGCTCGGTCACCGGCTCGCGGTTGCTCTTCTGA
>JARFQS010000585.1 GCA_029287645.1 Thermoanaerobaculia bacterium
CGTGGGATATCCGTTGCAGCGGGCTCCACGATTCGTGTGACCGACGTAGAGGGCGCCCAGATCTGTGACCTGTTCGCTCTGGTCCGGGCTGATCCGACGGAGTTCCTGTGCACGGCTCGCACACGCGCAGTCACCCAGCGCCTCTTCCCCGCGGTAGGTCAGCAGTTCTTCACGAACCGCTACCGACCCATCCTGACCTTCCTCGCGGATCACTCACCGGGCGTGCACGACTCGCTCTACGCGAGCTGCGACCCTGGCCTCCACGCACTGCTTGGTGGCGGAGCGTCGCACCCGAACTGCCACGAGAACGTCCTCGCCGCAGCTCGAGAGCTGGGGCTCGACCCGAGCTCGGTTCCGGGACCCGTGAATCTCTTTCAGAATACACCGGTGCGATCGGATGGCTCGCTCGGGGCCGAGCGCGCGCCGAGTCAGCCGGGCGACAACGTCGAGTTCCGAGCCGAGCTCGACCTCTACCTCGTCTTGACGGCCTGTTCCGTAGACACGGGGGTCGACATCAACGGTGGAAAGTCGACTCCCCTTCGAGTCGATGTCTTCACTTCCGAGGAAACTGCCGGCTAGGTCCGGGCGACGACCCGCTGGATGAAATTCCCAATTACGCCCAGGTAGGCGTCGGCCTCCTTTTCCAGGATCACGCAGTGGCTCGAGTTCCCGAAGATGACGTATTCGTTGTCCGGGATGCGTTCGGCCATCACCCGATGGGTCTCCAGTCCGCACTCGTCGTACCAGCCGGTCAGGATCAGGGTCGGGGTCTCGATCTCATGCAGGCGGTCGGTGATGTCCCACTCCAGCAGGGATCCGGTGCAGATGAACTCGAACGGCCCCCACATGGCCTGGTAGGCCGGTCCCAGATCTGCGAAGACGGGCACGACGAGCTCGATGAACTCCTTGATCGAGGTCTCGAGGTCGAACGGAGTGGCCCGCCGGACGAAACGGGCGTAGTACTGGAGGGAGGCCGCCAACATCTCGGGGTTCTCGAAATCCTGTCTGCCCTCGTATTTGGCAAGCGTGCGCAGGACCTCGGCCGGCAGCTCCAGCCGGTGCTGCCACATCTCCCGGACCATCTCGGCCGTGGAGGCGCCGATGTTGGAGGGAATCAGGCTCTTGAGCCCCTCGGGGTGATCGAGGGCGTACTGGAGGCACAACATGCCGCCCCAGGACTGGCCGTAGAGATGGACCTTTCCCAGGTTCAGCTTGCTGCGGACCGTCTCCACCTCCTCGACGAAGCGGGGGAAGTTCCACAAGCGCGGGTCATCGGGCCTGTCGGACTTGCCGGTTCCCAGTTGGTCGTGGATCAGGACCTGCACGTCCCCGTTGGCCAGCTCCCCCAGGCGGGTCAGGTACTGGGTATTGCCGCCGGGTCCGCCCGCCAGGCACATCAGGGTCTCGGGGCCTTCGCCGAAGAGGCGGTAGTAGATCTCGTGCCCGGCCTCATCGATGACCATCCGGCCTTCCCTCATCTCAGCCATGCTTCTGACCTCCTCAATCAGGGTCCCATCGAAAAGGACACCCGACCATCAGAGCAAGGATCGCTCAACCCGACGGGCATGTCTCTCGCGCCGCGTTGAGCGCTCCGAAGACCCGGCCGGCAAGGCTGGAGGCTGTGTCCCACGAGCGGTTCGGCGTCCGAACACTCTCGATGGCTCAGAGGGTGAAGCGGTTGATCTCGTGCTCGAGCTGGTTCGAACGGTTGGAGAGCGAGCTGACGGTTTCGCCGAGCTCGTCGGCGCGGCGAGCGTTCTCGATCGTTACCTCCCGGAAGCTCTCGAGGGCCATTCGAATCTGCTCGCTCTGGGATGCCTGCTCCCGAGTCGATGCGAGTATGTACTCGATCATCGACATGACTTTCTCCATGGCCCCGGTGATGAGCTTGCTCCCGTTGCGCTGTTCTTCGGTGGAACCCTTGACCTGCTGACCCAGAGCTCCGATCTGCTCGGTCGATTGAGCGATCCCACTGCTCGCGTTCTTCTGCTCGCGGATCGAGCGGTCGATCTGCGCCACGATCTCCTTGACCTCGATCATCGCCCGATCTACCTGAGCGAGGTCGCGTCCTTGTACCGCGCTGTTCTCCACTATCTCGCGCACCATTCCCGCAGATCGATCGGTGCTCTCCATGATCCGGCGGAGGCCCTCGCCGGCCTGGTTCGACAGCCCTACTCCCTTTTGCACCCGCTGGCCGTTCTCCTCCATCGCATTCACCGCCTTCAGTGTCTCCTTCTGAACGCTGGCGATGAGGGAGGTGATTTCGCGGGTCGAGCGTGCGGTGCGCTCTGCGAGGTTCTTGACCGAGGATGCCACCACGGAAAAGGCTTTGCCATGCTCGTTCGCCTGCGCCGCGATGATCGCTGCGTTCAGCGAAAGGAGATTGGTCTCTTCCGCCACCTCGCCGATCACCTGTACGATTTCACCGATTGAGTCCGACTTGCGGGACAGCTCGCCGATGACGTTCTGGAGATCGGCGAAGCTGGCGCGGATCTCGTGCATCGCGGTGATGGTCTCATCCACGGACTGGCGACCGTCTTCTGC
>JARFQS010000601.1 GCA_029287645.1 Thermoanaerobaculia bacterium
AGAAGCTGGCGTGCTGTTGCCCTGCAATGTGACGGTGTCCGTCGAAGACGGTCGCACCGTCGTCCGAGCCATGAATCCCGGAGTCGCCCTCAGCGTGCTCCAGGCCGAGGGCCTCGGCGCCGTCGCCGAAGACGTGGGCGAAGCGCTGCGAAGAGCCGTGCAGGCAGTGGCGAGCACGGTCTAGCCCACCCATGGGCGGGGGCAAGCCCCGCCCCTACATGGTGAATTGGACACGCGAGTCAGTAGGGGAGGGCCTTGCGCCCTCCCGCCGTCACGACGGAATGAGGTTCTTCCCGAAGCTCTTCACCGTGAAGACGGGGCAGGGTGCGAGTCGCACCACCTGCTCGGCCGTGCTGCCCACCAGCAGACGCTCCAGGCCGGTGAGACCGTGCGTGGCGATGACCACCATGTCGGAATCGCGCTCCTCGGCGAACCTGGCAATCTCACTGGCGGGTCGGCCGGTGGCGACGTATCTCTCGGCGGGCACCGCCGGTCCTGCAGTCTCCTTCAACAGCTCGTCCAGGGCCGACTCGGCTTTCTCCCGCAGGGCCTCCAGCTGCTCGACGGGCGAGAAGGTTCCCCCCGGCGTGTAGAAGTAGGGGTAGGCCGGCTCTTCGATGGTGTGTAGGACCTGCAGGCCGGCGCCGTACAAGGCGGCCAGTTCCTTGGCGTAGGACAGCGCCTCTTTGGAGTAGGGGGAGAAATCCACCGGAACGAGAATCCTCTGCACGGCTTCGATGGAGTCGGGTGTCTCTTGCTCTCGCATCGTGAGCACGGGGCACTGCGCGTGGCGGACGACCTCTTCCGCGACACTACCCAGGAACAGCCTCGCCGGGCCGCGGCGACCGTGGGTGCCCATGACGACCAGGTCGATGTCGTGCTCGTCCACGTATTGCAGGATCACCTCGCCGGCCGAGTACCCCCGAACCTTGGCTTCCTGGAGAGTGAACGTCTTGGACTCGTTCTGTCGCACGATCTCCGCCATTTCGGAGTCGGCGATCTGGAAGAGCTGGTTGAGAATCTCGGACGGTTCCGGAAAGTGTCCGTCCGGATCCCGCGGGTCACTCTCGTGGAGGATGATGGCGTGGAGCATGTGCAGCTCCGCCTCGAACTGCTCGGCCAGGAAGAGGGCGTGGCGCAGAGCCTGCTTGGCGGTATCGGAGAAGTCGGTGGGGTACAGGATGCGACGGATCCGCATCATCGGACGGCCCTCCTTTCAAGCCGTGGAGAGGATTCACTCCGCGTCGGGCGGGGAATCCACCAATCGGGTACGCAGTGCATAGGCGACCACCTGGGCGCGATTGTGGAGGTGGAGCTTGTCGAGGATGTTCCGCACGTGGAATTTCACGGTGTTCTCGCTCACCCCGAGGTGTTTGGCCAGACGGCGGTTCGAAGTCGTGCCCTGCACCATGAGCTCCAGGACCTCGCGCTCGCGATCGGTGAGCGCATCCGGGTCGTACTCTTCCTTGGTGGGCTTCTTGGGGCGCGCGAACTCGTCCAGCAGCTTTCGAGCCACGGACGGCGTCAATGCCGGCTCGCCACGCTCGACACCCTCCAACAGGCTGAAGAACTGCTCGGATTCGAGGTCCTTCAGGAGATACCCCTTGGCGCCCGACTTGATGGCCTCGAAGAGGTTGCTGTCCTCGTCGGAGGCTGTCAGGATGACGACCTTGACCTCCGGCAGCTCGGCGGCGATGCGCTTGGTGGCCTCCAGGCCATCCATCTCCGGCATGGTCAGGTCCATGAGCACGACATCGGGCTTGCTCTCCCACGACAGATCGACGGCCTCCTGGCCGTTCTTGGCTTCCCCGACCACTTCGATGTCCTGTGCCTCGAGGAGGCTGCGTAGGCTGTCTCGAAAGAGGGCGTGATCGTCGGCAATGAGAATTCTCATGTAGGTCTACCTCAAAAACTGTTGGTTGCCACCGGTACTCGTATCTTAACGCGAGTCCCCCCGCCGGGCGAGGTCTCCAGATCCATGGAGCCGCCGATGCTCTCGGCGCGTTCACGCATGATGGCAAGGCCGAATCGGGGGAAAGCCTCCCGCGGACGGTTCGAAGGATCGAAGCCCTTGCCGTCGTCTTCCACCGAGGCGATCAGACGATCGCGCTCCTGATGGATGCGCACATCGACCCTGGTGGCTCCGGAGTGCTTGCGGGTGTTGGCGAGAGCCTCCTGGAGAATCCTCAGCAATTGGAGCTCCACGGACGCGGAGACCTGGATCTCGCCTTCGATCTCCAGGGAGCTTTCGATACCGCTCTGCATCTCCCATCGCTCCACGTAGTCCTCGAGGGCTTCGCTGAACGGCTGGTCGGGGCCTACCCTGGTGCGCAAGGCCATGATGCCTTCCCGCGCATCCGTGTAGACCTCCCGAGCAGCCGCGGCCAGTTGCTCGAGTTGAGCGGAGGCCTCTTCTGTCTTCTCCCTCTCCAGGTAGGCCTTCACAGCCTGGGCCTTGGTGTTGACGTAGGCCAGGATCTGCGCCATCCCATCGTGAATCTCGCGCGCGATCCTGACGCGTTCTTCAGCCACCGCGAGGGTCCTGAGCCGTTGGTTGAGATGCGCGTTGTCGATGGCGATCGCCGCAGCTGTGGCGAACCGCACCAGCGTCTCTTCGTCTTCGTGCGCGAATTCGAGCGCCGTCATCTTCTCGGCAACATAGAGATTGCCTCGGAACGGGCCCTTGCAGATGATCGGGATGGCCAGCAGGGAGTGCATATCTGGATGGTTTGGAGGAAAGCCAACGGAACGCGGGTCACGGGTCACATCCGGTAGGCGGATGCGCTGACCCCGCCGCAGCACGACTCCCAAAAGGCCTCGACCCTCCGGCGGCGTACCGATGCGCTCCTTGTCCTCTTCGGGCATTCCAGAGGTCATGAACTCCTTCATGAGCCCCTTGTCGTCGTAGACGGCGACGGCTCCGTACTTCGCTTCGAGTAGCTGACGGGCCTGGTCGACGACCTTTTGCAGCACGGTGCCGAGCGACACCTCGCCGTAGATGTCGAGCGCCGCCCAGTGCAGTGCCAGCAACTCCCGATTCTGACGTTCCAGACGCGCTTGCAGCCGCGACACCAGATTGAAGACGACACCGAAGAAGAAGACGCCGCCCACCAGGATCACGAGGTCCATCATCAATCGTCCCGACCAGGTGTCGAGGAACGACCTCAGGTTGTAGCGAGCGAATTCGACGAAGACGAAGAGAACCAGCAGCGTGACCAGGAAGGCCCACTTGAGCCGCAGCAGGGCGACGGAGCCGGTCTCGTCTGGAGTGGGTTGCGTCAAGGTTGGTGATCCCGGTCAGCAGACTTCGAGGTTGCCGGCCGAGCGGGTCTACCAGTAGACACGCAAGTCGGACGGCGCGGACAAGCCTCCACAGAGGCAGGCGCAACAACACCCGCCGCCTCCATGGGCGACACGTGATTCTATTCGATCAGGGGGCTGAGCGACGCCAAGGGATGCGACTTGGCCTGGCTCAATCGGTGCGGGTCTGCTTCTTCGTGCCGATGCCGAACAGTGTGTAGAAAGGACACCAGCCCAGAAGACCCGTCACCAGTGGCACGAAGCCGAAGATGCGAAACGCGGCTCCGAAAATCCCCTCACCCATCGCGAACCAGCCCAGGAAGAGCATGGCTGCGCCGAGCAGGATGCGGAGAACGCGGTCCCAGTTCGCTTCGTTTCTGAATTCGGTTGCCAAGGCCTTGATCCCTTCTGTCGGTCGCGGCTGGACTTCGAATGTCGACCCGTTGTGTTGCAAAACCCTCCGACGAATGAACCCCGGGAGGTTCTGGACGATTGGAGAACTCACGATCGACTTCTCCTTGGGACTCCTTGTTTCCTCAAGGCCGGTCCACACCCGGCATTCGTTGGCCTAAGCATGGCTCCAGACGGCCGCTGGCGCCACTGCCATCTGGGTAGTTGTGGATCACCCATGAGGTGGCAGAAAAGCCCTATGTATGGGTGGTGCAGGCGGGTCGGCACACCACCCCTGCGGGTAGTGGGAGATTGGCTGCCACTGCTAGACTTCCCCTCGCCATGCCGAAGAGAACAGACCTCGAATCGATCCTCATCGTGGGCTCCGGGCCCATCGTCATTGGTCAGGCCTGCGAGTTCGACTACTCCGGGACACAGGCTTGTCGGGTCCTGAGGCGAGAGGGGTACCGGGTGATCCTGGTCAACTCCAACCCGGCCACGATCATGACCGATCCCGAGTTCTCCGATGCGACCTATGTCGAGCCCCTGGTGCCGGAGATCGTCGAGAAGATCATCGAGAAGGAGCGACCCGACGCGATTCTGCCGACCGTCGGAGGACAGACGGGTATCAACCTGACGCTGGCTTTGGACGAGGCGGGAATCCTCGAACGCTATGGAGTCGAGCTGTTGGGCGCCGATATCGGTGCGTTGCGGCTCGGCGAGGATCGTCTGCTGTTCAAGCAGGCGATGGAGGAGGTGGGTCTCGAGGTGCCGGCCAGCGGCTACGCCAGCACCGAATCGGAGGCTCGCGAGATCGCGTCGCGGATCGGATTCCCGCTGATCATTCGACCCAGCTTCACGCTCGGTGGAGAGGGTGGTGGCACGGTCTACAACCGCGACGAGCTGGACGACATGGTGGAGACGGCACTGGACGCCAGCCCCAATCGGAGCGTTCTGCTCGAGCAGTCCGTGCTGGGTTGGAAGGAGTTCGAGCTCGAAGTGATTCGGGATCGGCTGGACAACTCGATCGTCATCTGCTCGGTCGAGAACGTGGACGCCATGGGGGTGCACCCCGGGGACTCC
>JARFQS010000006.1 GCA_029287645.1 Thermoanaerobaculia bacterium
GAGCGGGTCTCGTGGGCTCGGAGATGTGTATAAGAGACAGCCCCGATTCTCAGAGCCAGAGGATTACGTCACTCCAAGCCGGCTTCCTGTAATGCGCCCATCATGCGTCGATCGACGTCCGGCCCCATCGCGCCGAGGACGCGACGAACCATCTCGAGCGACACCTCCGGCACGAGTTGGCGCGCTTCGCGGATCGCGGCCTGCGCCACTTCGAGCTGCCCGAGTCCAACCGCGTTCATAGCGCACCAGAGCTGCCCAAAGTAGTACTCCGGCCACAGCGCGATGAGCCGCCGGCTCGCGTCCAGGCCCTCGTCGAAGCGCCCGGCGTTGAAGTAGGCACCGGCGAGGACGTCGTGAAAGAGCCACTCGGTCGGATCCCGCGGGCTGAGCTTCATCGCCCGGTGCACCAGCTCGATGCTGTCTTCCGGGGGATGACCCGTCATGTGCCAGAAGTAGGCGTGGAATAGCAGCGCCATGGGCTGGCTAGGATTCAGCTCCATGCCTCGTCGCGACTCCTCGATCGCGGCGTTGGCATCGCCCGCCGTCATCAGAGCGAACGCCAACTCGGCGTGAGCTTCGGGATTCCGAGGATCGAGATCGACGGCGCGGCGCGCTTGGGTGAGGGCCAGTTCGAGGGTCTCGTCGGGAGAATCGGTCCAGCCGTGGAGAACCTGCCAGATCCCCACCTCGGCCAGGCGTGCCCAGGCGGTGGAGAACTGCGGCTCGAGCTCGGTGGCTCGCTCGAGCAGGGCCTGCCCCTGTTCGAAGTTCTCGCTCGTGAACCGGTAGAAGAAGCCGAGGGCGCGCTGGTAGAGGCCCCACGCCTCGAGGCTCTCCGGCGTGCGGTGTTGGACCTGTTCGTGCTCGGCGTGCTGCAGATCCACCACGAGTGAGGCCGCAATCGCCTCACTGATCTCGTCCTGCACAGCAAACACGTCGGTCAACTCGCGATCATAGGTCTGCACCCACACGTTCTGCCCCGTGACCGCGTCGACGAGCTGCGCGGCGATGCGCACCCGGCTGCCCGCTTTGCGTACGCTGCCCTGGACGACGTAGCGGACACCGAGCCCGGAAGCGACCTCCTTCAGGTCGACGTCCTTGCCCTTGTACGAGAAGCTCGAGTTGCGGGCAATCACGGGGAACGCCCGCCAGAGGGACAGGCGGGCAATGAGGTCCTCGGCGAGACCGTCGGCGAAGTACTCCTGTTCGGGGTCTCCGGAGCGATTCTCGAACGGCAGCACCGCGACGGCGGGCCGACCACCGAAACCGGGCACGGTCGCATTCTCGGCGGGTGGCGGGCCAGCCACCGGTGAGCGGTCGACCAGATCGAGCTCGCTCCGCACTTCCCCCGGCGTCTGGAACCGGCGCTCCGGCGACTTCTCCAGGCAGCCCGCGATCACTCGCGCCAGTCCGTCCGGCAGGTCGGCCCGGAGCTCGCCGAGTGGCGGCGGCGTGTCGCGCAGGATCGCAGAGGCGAGCTCGGCGGATGACCGTCCTTCAAAGGGTCGCCGCCCGATCGCCATCTCGTAGAGGATGACGCCCAGGGAGAAGATGTCGGTGCGGTGATCCACTGGCAGGCCCGAGACCTGCTCCGGCGACATATACGGCACCGTGCCCATCACGACGCCCTCGCGCGTCAGCAACTCGGTCGCCAGCTCCGAACCGCCGGGCCCCTCCGCCGGCGCCTCGCTCATCCGCGCGAGGCCGAAGTCGAGGACCTTCACACGGCCTTCGGCCGCCACCATGACGTTGCCGGGTTTCAAGTCGCGGTGGACGATGCCCTTGTCGTACGCGGCAGCGAGAGCTTCGGTCAGTGCGATAGCTATCTCGAGGATCCTCTCGACCGGCAACCCGCTGTCGGGGATCAGTTGATCGAGCGGCTGCCCCTCGACGAGCTGCATCGTCAGGAAATGGACACCGCCCGATTCCTCGACGGAGAACACGGTGACGATGCCGGGGTGATCGAGTGCGGCGAGCGCCTTCGCCTCGCGCCGAAACCGCTCGAGCCGCTCCGCGCTCGAGGCCATCTCGGCTGGCAGCACCTTCAGCGCCACCTCACGACCCAGCTTGGTGTCTCTGGCCCGGTACACCTCCCCCATCCCGCCCTCGCCCAGCTTGGCGGTGATCCGGTAGTGGGAGAGAGTCTGGCCGATCAAGGTGCGGCGATTGTAGCGCACGAACCTGACCACGAAATGGCATTCAAGAGGTCAGGGGTGTGACTCCCTCTGGTCACTGAATCGAGCCGGAGATAGCGGTCTTGCTTGACGACTATAACGCGACGCGTTATAGTCGACGTGTGATCAGGTCCTTTCGATCTAAAGAGACAGAGAGGATCTGGCAAGGCAGAATCTCTAGCAGGCTGCCTGGCTCGATTCAGCAGGTGGCTCGCAGAAAGCTCAGAATGTTGAACAACGCTCAAACTCTCAGGGATCTGCGAGTGCCACCGTCGAATCGACTGCAACGTCTGAAGGGCGATCGCAAAGGACAGTACAGCATCCGCATCAACCAGCAGTGGCGGATCTGCTTCGAGTGGAGAGAGGGGGACGCCTTGCGGGTAGAGATAGTTGACTACCACTAGGGGATAAGAAATGGCCCGCTCACTACCGAATGTTCATCCTGGCGAAGTTCTCTTGGAGGAGTTCCTCAAGCCCTTGAACCTGAGTCAGAACCGGCTGGCGCGTGAACTGTCTGTGCCTCCACGAAGAATCAACGAGATTGTTCTCGGCAAACGCGCAGTGACACCCGATACCGCCTTGCGTCTGGCTCGATATTTCGGTACCTCCGAGCGGTTTTGGCTGGGTCTGCAAGCCGACTTCGACCTAGAGGAGGCCAAGCTGAACCTCGCGAATCGAATTGAGCGTGAGGTTAGACCCCGCGAGACCGCGGCTGTGTAGGGGCACTTCGAGGCGCTACGCTCTCGACTGCGGTTGCACTGGAACTGCTCACCCTTTGCTCTCCAGCTCACCCTTTGCTCTCCAGCTCAGCCAACCTCTCCTGTCTCAGAGGATGCCTCAACTCTCGGTCTTGGGAGGCTTGCGCTCGAAGTCGATCTTCCAGGTTTTGTTCCAGGTCTTGCCGCGATCGGTACTGGATTCTCCGTACCAATGGTAGGAGTCCTTCTCGATGTCGTAGAAGACCCAGCACGAGATGGTGCCGGACGCACCAGAATCGAAGGAATGAAGCACGATGCGATCGCCTTCCCGCACCCCGCCGAAGTAGAGAACCGAATTCCCTCGATTGGTCAAGTAGAGATTCTCCCAGCGACGCATGCCGCGGTTGTAGATGCGGAGGATGGTGGTCGCGGCATCGGGCAGGTTGGGATCGGCGTCGAACCAGTTGAACTCCATCACCGCGGATCCGTTCAGCGCGTATACGGCGGTGGCGTTGGCGACCCATTGGGCGCTCTGCCCGTTCGGGAAGGTCATATCGTGCGATGCGTTCCATTCACCGATCAGAAAGTCGAAGGCCGCCGCCTCGGGGAATCGGTCGGGTGCTGGCGAGCCATGCCTGCTTGACGGCTTCATGAGATCTGCACTGGCTTCGCGTCGTGAGTAGGTGCGCTCTTGGACCGTGGAGTAGGTGGCGCCGCGATCGGTCGAGGACTCGACCTTCAGTCGCAGGGTGTCCTTTTCCGGCTGCTCCAGGGTGTAGCGCATTTCCGTCAGCGTGACTCCGCCACCTGGACGACGGATGTTCGACAACACGAGGGCAGCGCCTTTGAAGTCGCCGTCAGCGACCCAGGCGTGTACATCCCAGCTATCGGCGCCGGCCAGATACCACCTCTGGGCGCCTGGGTTGAAGCCCAGGAAGTGCAGAGCGGCCAATGCGTGACCCTCGAAGCTCTCGGAGTAGAAGTTCTCCATCAGGGCGTGGCCACGATTCATGAACGTGATCTCGGCATGACCGGTGGCCTTGACCGCGTCGCCTTTCGATTGGGGCAAGACGATCTCGACGTCCCATTGCCCGACAAAGCCCGTGACCCGATCGAGCTCGGCAGGCGCCCCTTCCGCCCGCGCAGTCATCTCGCGCCCGGGGTCGAAGCGAATGCCGTTGCGGTATTCGGCCGACACCGAAGAAGCCAGCGTGAGTCCGAAGAGGGGAGCGAGAACTGCAGAACGGCTCCAGAGCGGGGCACGAGTCATATACGGATCTCCTTTGAAACAAGAGAGGTTCGTCAGTTCATACGGAACAAAGGCGGAGGGGTTGCGGCGGGCAATCGAGCCTGATGGACCTGTACCGCTCGGTTGCTGTAACCTGGCTCTCAACACGAGCGAATCTTTCCTCGAGTAGCCTTCGCAGGCCTGAC
>JARFQS010000072.1 GCA_029287645.1 Thermoanaerobaculia bacterium
GCATTGGATAGAGCCTCTGATACCGCCCTCTGGGCCGTTTCGCGGAGCAATCCCGTCAGCTCTCCGTCGCCACTGCGAACCAGCTCTCCACCTGGGGGGTTCTCGGTCTCTCGCGTCAACCCTGCCAGTTCCATCGCCTTGGCGTTGGCGAACGCGGCATGGCCGCTGGCATGTCCGAGAACGACGGGATTCTCCGGGCTCACAGCACTCAGGGACTCGTGCACAGGCGCACCTTCGACACTCGGCGTCGCCTCTTCGTCCCACTTCTCCTGGTGCCAACCGCGGCCGCGAATCCAGGCTCCCGGCTCGGCCTCTTCGGCAGCGGTCGCTACCCTCGAGACGATCTCGTCCCAACTCCTGGCGCTCGACAGGTCGAGGATCATCTTCGAATCGCCCAGACTGAGGAAGTGGCCGTGCCCCTCTATGAGGCCTGGAATCGCGAGACGACCCTTCAATTCGACGACCCGGGTATCGGGGCCGATGTGGAACGCGATCTCCTCGTCACTTCCGACCCTGTCCACAAAGCCGCCTCGGACCGCTATCGCCGTGCCTTCCGGCAGCTCTTCGTCCACGGTAACCACGCGCCCTCCACGCAGAACCAGATCAGCTGGCTGGACTTCGGGCGAGTTCGAGCCACAAGCGACGAGTGGCGCTGCAACGGCGAGGATCATGGCGATACGATGCATGGTGTTTCCTTTCGGCTCTCATGCCAGAACTGCCGAGTATCGACTCGGCCCGCGTTCTGCGCGACTGTCTAACGCCATAACGGACCACAGCGGCACATGGAAATGCGCGACCGCACAACGGGACGAGCGCGCTACTGGTAGCATTCGACGCCGCTCTCGACACGCTATGAATCGGACTTTGAATCAGGAGAACCAGATGCCCAGATCAGGCATGGCGAATCCACTTTTCGTATCGATCGTCCTCGTGCTCATCGTTCTCTGCCCACTCTTTGCCGCGCACTCCGCCCGACAGCAGGACAACAGCGAGACAGCACCAGCTGCGGAGCTGGAGGAAACCACTTCCATTACCCACGACTCGATCGAACTGAAGGGTCAGCGTGTCGAATTCGAAGCGACAGCCGGAACACTCGTTCTGACGAACGAGGCGGGAGAGCCCCAGGCTTCCGTTTTCTACGTTGCGTACGAAAGGCAAGGCATCGAGGATCCTTCCGAAAGGCCCGTTACCTTCAGCTTCAATGGCGGACCGGGCTCGGCCGCAGTATGGGTTCACATGGGCGCCTTCGGTCCCAAGAAGGTCTTGGCGGATCCCGAGGGAATGCCCATACCACCACCGGGACGACTTGTCGACAACCCCTACTCGATCCTCGATATCAGCGATCTCGTGTTCATCGACCCCGTCGGCACCGGCTACAGCCGCCCCGCTCCAGGGGTGGATGCGAAGAAGTTCTACAGCCTGCGGGGAGACATCGAGTCAGTGGGAGAGTTCATTCGCCTTTGGACGACACGCAACGAACGCTGGGCGTCACCGAAGTTCATCGCAGGAGAGAGCTACGGCACGACCCGCAGTGCCGGGTTGGCCCTTCATCTGCAGCAGCGTCACGGTATGTATCTCAATGGTCTCGTCATGATCTCCAGCATTCTCAACTGGCAGAACCAGGAGATTCATCCCGGAAACGACACGGCATATATCACCCATCTCCCGACGTATGCCGCCACCGCCTGGTTTCACCAGCGACTCGGTGCCGACCAGTCGCGAGATCTGCGAGATTTCCTGGACGAAGTCGAGGCCTTCGCCATCGGTGATTATGCTGCGGCGTTGATTCAGGGAGACTGGCTCGGCGAGAACGAGCGGGCCTCGATCGGCTCTCGCCTGGCCCGCTATACCGGCCTCTCGACAGATTACATCCAGAGAACGAATCTCAGGATCGCAAACTGGCGATTCGTCAAGGAGCTACTGCGAGCCGAGAGGAAGACCGTGGGGCGACTGGATACACGCTTTACCGGGTTCGATCGAGATTCAGCTGGCGAGCGGTTCGAGTACGACCCCTCCAGCGAAGCCGTCGGCGTCGGCTATGTCACGCTGCTCAATGACTACCTGCGTAGAGATCTAGGCTATGAGACCGACCTGCCCTTCCGGGCTTCGGCCCGGCTCTGGAGAGATTGGACCTGGGATGAGAACAGCAACCGCTACGTCAATGTCTCGGAAGACCTCCGACAGGCCATGACTCGAAACCCGGCCCTCCAGGTACTCTTCACCTCGGGCTACTACGATCTGGCTACTCCCTACTTCGACACCCCGTTCTCTGTCGCCCATCTCGGCTTGCCCGAAGAGCTGAGGAGCAACATCGCCATCGCCTACTACGAGGCTGGGCACATGATGTACATACGTGAGGCTGATCACGCGAAATTCAAGCGGGATGTCGCCGAGTTCATTCGCGCGGCTGCTTCCCGAAAGTGAGATCGGAGGATTGATGGCAGATTCCACGAACCCGGAAATCGGCTCGGTCGGCTGGATCGACCTGACAGTCGAAGACGCACCAGAGATCCGCGACTTCTATGCCTCGGTGACCGGCTGGCAACACAGTCCTGTCTCCATGGGAGACTACGACGACTTCAACATGACGGCACCGGGCAGCGGTGAGCCAAAAGCCGGTATCTGCCACGCGCGGGGCGGCAACGCCGGGCTTCCGGCGAAATGGCTGATCTACATCACGGTCGCGGATGCGGATGCGAGCGCCAGGAGGTGCGAGGAGCTCGGAGGCAAGGTCTTGCAGGGTCCCCAGGACATGGGGCAGATGGGGCGCTATTGCGTCATCGAGGACCCGGCCGGAGCCGTTGCTGCGCTCTTTGCCTTCAGCTGACCTTCGAGTCTGTGATTCCAACACCGCCGAATACAGGAGAAAGGCGGCACCGGTTCCAACTTCGCC
>JARFQS010000092.1 GCA_029287645.1 Thermoanaerobaculia bacterium
ACGCGCCGCTCCCATCCAGCCTCGCCGCCTCTCGAGCCCACCCTCCTCCAGCTCTTCTACGGGCACTTCCTCTGCGGTGCGCCCGAAGAGCACCGGCTCGGCCTCCTCTTCCTCCAGGAGTCCGGCTTCCGCCTCCCCGGCCTCGGCCTCCTCGACCACGGTCGCAACGCGACTATGGGCTACCGCTACAATCACTTTGTCCAACTCCACCATCAGCTCGACGCCCTTCGGCACGCCGAGATCCTTCACCTCGTAGTGATCGCCGATCTCCAGATCCTCTACGTCGAGGTCGATCTTCTGGGGAATGTCGCCTGGGAGGCACTCGACCTCCACTTCGCGAGTGATGAAATCGAGGACGCCGCCCTCGTTCTTCACTCCCGTTGGCGTACCCTGGAGCTCGATCGGCACCTGGACCTTGACCTTTTCGGTCATGAGAACCCGCAGAAAGTCGATGTGGGTCACCTGACGGGTGATCGGGTCGATGGTCAGCTCTCGAACCATGGTATGTCGTTTCCGATCCGTCCCCGCCATCTTGAGCAGGAAGACCGCGTTCTCGCCACCGGTCTTCTTGAAGAGCTCGTGCAGGGTACGGCGGTCGACTTGGATGGCCACCGGATCGAGATCACCTCCGTAGACGACGGCAGGGATCAGACCCGCAGCGCGCAGCCGCCGATTGGCGTTCGTGCCGGTTTCTTCACGTGATTGAACCTCGAGGGTGATATCGCTCATGACAAAAAAGGACTCCCAACTGGCTAGACAAACAATGAGCTCACTGAGCTGTCTTCATGAATTCTACGAATTGCCTCACCGAGGAGAGGTGCAACCGACAGCGGCTTGAGCTTGTCGCATTGCCTCAACTTCTCTTCCAGAGGCGTAGTATTGGTAACCAGAACCATCTCCAGAGGAGAGGCTTCGATTCTCTCCAGCGCGGGCCCCGACAGAACACCGTGGATTCCAGCGGCCAAGATTCGCTGGGCTCCGTTCTCCCGCAGAGCTTCGACCGTCGAGGTCAGGGTCCCTGCGGTGTCGATGATGTCGTCGATCAGCATGACGCTTCTCTGATTCACGTCGCCGATGATGTGCATGACCTTGGCCTGATTCGGCGCCTCGCGACGCTTGTCGACGATGGCCAATCCGGCATCCAACCGCTTGGCAATGGCCCGTGCCCTCTCCACACCTCCCGCATCCGGGGAGACGATCATCAGATCCGGGATCTCCAACTTGCGGATGGCGTCCAGAAGCACGGGCGCTGCAAACAGATGATCCACGGGCACATCGAAAAAGCCCTGGATCTGAGAGGCGTGCAGATCCATGGTGAGAATACGATCCGCGCCAGCCGCCGAGATCAGGTCCGCTACCAGCTTGGCCGTGATCGGGACCCTCGGCCTGTCCTTCTTGTCCTGACGCGCATAGCCGTAGTAGGGAATGACCGCAGTGACCCGAGAGGCTGACGAGCGCTTGAGTGCGTCGAGAAGGATCAGGAGCTCCATCAGGTTCTCGCTGACCGGCGTGCAGGTCGGCTGGACGATATAGGCATCCGAGCCGCGAACGTTCTCGTCGATCTGACAGAAGATCTCGCCGTCGGAGAAATTGATCGCCTCGATGCGACCGAGGTCCAGATTCAGATAGTCACCGATCTCACGAACCAGTTCTGGATGCGCTCGCCCGCCAAAGATCTTCAACTCGCCGTACATCAATTGCTTCCCCATCGAACTCGAATTCCTAAATGGCTGGGGCGGTAGGATTCGAACCTACGAATGCCGGATCCAAAGTCCGGTGCCTTACCACTTGGCGACGCCCCATAGTCAGCAAATCCCTCGACGATTCCGCTCGCCACAAAGCCAGAGGCCCGAACCCGAGAACACCCCGGTGGCCTGAAAAACTCCTGTCTCCCCGAGTCGTTCCGATCAAGAATTCCAGAAGGAATCCCGCAAATGCATCTCGGCCACTTCCTCGAGGCTCTTCTTCTCGACGGATTCTTCGGACTGGCTCACCGCGGGCGGCTCTTCCTTTTCAGGCGGCGACGCCTGACCGGTTTCCCGCACCTCGCCCGAGCTCTGCCCAGACAGGACGCGATCATACTCCGAAAGGATCTGATTTTCGAGCATCTTCCGAGTTTCGTTGTTGAGCGGATGGGCAACGTCCTTGAACTTGCCATTGCGCTTTTTCCGGCTCGGCATGCTGATGAACAGTCCGTCCTTGCCCTGAATCACCTTGATGTCGTTCACCATGAAACAGTTTTCGAAAACGATGGAGACAAAGGCGCGCAGCTTCTCCTCGTCGACTGGGAAGACCTTGACCTCGGTGATCTGCATCGAAAAGTCCCTTTCACTGAACGACTCGAAGTCGTCGGAGTGCGCTGCGATTCAACGTGCGGACGTGAAACACCCGACAGCTGCTCGGCAACCTGCTTTCCAGATCCGCTCTTCCGACCGATTCCTCGAAGCTAGCAATCCAGGTAGCACCACTGCCGGAGAGCCGCACCAGACCTGCTCCGGCTTCGACCAGCGCATTATATACGCGACGCACCTCGGGAAATCGCCGCACGACCGATGGCTCCAGGTCGTTCCATGCTCTGTCCACCATCTGCCAATCGGCACCCTCCTCCCAGGAGAGCCGGCCCATACTAGAAACCTCCCGATGCGCTGTCAATTCCCCGAAATCACGGAATACCTCCGCCGTCGATACCTCGACTCTCGGGGTCACGAGCCACATTTCTCTCGGAGCCAGATCAGGGAGCGCGACAATCTCGTCGCCCCGCCCCACTCCAAGCGCGGTACCACCGGTCAGGAAATAGGGGACGTCGGCTCCCAGAGCCCGTGCGAGCTCCTCCAGATCCGCGTGGGTCGCTTGCTCCGCCCCGAGCAGTTCTCGCAAGCCCAAGAGCACTGTCGCTGCGTTGCTGCTACCCCCACCCAGCCCACCTCCCACTGGAATCCTCTTCTCGAGGGTCATGCGCGCTCCGCCCGCCAGGGGCCAGGCGGCCAGGAACGAGGTTGCGGCCTGGCGTGCGAGATTGCGTTCGTCGGACGGCAATGGATGACCCACGACCTCGAGGTCTACACCCCGACCGCCGACCTCGAGGCTCACCCGATCATGGAGGTCGACAGTCTGGAAGACCGTACTCAGCTCATGGTAGCCATCTGGCCGGACACCGAGAACTTCGAGGTGCAGGTTGATCTTGGCAAAGCTACGGTAGGTGGCTCGCATCACAATCCGCGGGTTGGTAACCGCTCGGGACCTGGAGATCGACGAGGGGCCCTCGCAGGGGCTCGCTGACGACTTCTCGCCACCTGATCTGGATCCCCTGGCGGTGAGAGAGCATGCCGCCCGCTCCCTGCCGGCTCCACCAGAGCACCGGTCTTTCCCCTTCCCAAAGAACCCATGATAGCGGTCGGCCGGAGTCGAGACGGGCGGTCCAGCGCCGCCCGTCCAAACTCTGATACTCGATCTCCTCGGCCGAGCTCCGGGCGATGGTTTGGGGCATTGTGGGGAGGAACCCGAGGAGAACCCGAGGAAGCGACGGCCATGGCATGGCCTCGAGCACCGGGTCCGGTAATCGAACATCTTCACCTGCGCAGAACTGTCTGCCTCGATGATCGATCAAAAGGGTCTCCCCATCGCTGGCTTGGAGGCTCCACAACGGGCGTCCAATCGAATCGGTGGTCGACACCTGAAACGAGGACTCAGACGCGAGCTTCAGCACCAGCTTCATACCACCGCGCCCCTCCTGCCCTTCGTACCTGACCCTGAACAGCCGTTGCGTCTCCAGGGACTCCCCTGGCATTTCGAATCTCGGCGAGGCACCGTCGGGGTCCGGAAGGATACTTGGCCCGGACTAGACGGCTGCACACTGTATTCCCAGAATGGCTACGAAAGCTATCGCACCCCGGGTGAGCCATGAGTATCGATGGAAACCGGTCATGAATTCTGAGCTCGAGGAGGAAGGGCTATGGCATGACCGAAGGTCTTACGGAGTCGCCAATGGCGTGCCCTCAGGCCTGGCTCGACTGCACCACACCTATCAGGGCGGCGCCAGACGATTCAGCTTGTCCCTGACAGCTGCGGAGTTCTCGTCCTCGAGATCCAGTGCCCGCTCATAGTAGATCCGCGCCTTGTCTGGGCTGCCAAGAGCGACATACAGATCTCCCAGATGCTCGAACACTACCGCGTCGTCTCCTACCAATGAGGCTGCCTTCTCGAGGAAGCCACGAGCCTCCTCGTACTGGCCCAGCTGAAAATGTGCCCACCCCAGTGAGTCGTTGAAGGCACCATTCTCAGGCTCCAGCTCCACTGCCTGCTGAACCAGCGCCAGCGCCTGCTCGAGATTCTCCCCAGCCTCGGCCCACATGTACCCGAGGTAGTTCAGGGCGGGAGCGAACTGGGGATCGATATCCAACACCTGCTGTAGCAAGTCCTCGGCCTGGCGCTTCTTTCCAGATCGCTCGTGGGCAGCGGCCAACCAGAACAACAGACTCGTGGAGCCCGGATCCAACTCCAGGGCTCGCTCCAACGCCGGAATCGACTCCTCGTATCGCTCGTGCGTTTGATAGACCTCTGCGAGAAGTGTCAGGTCTTCGAGGGTGCCCCTCTCCGCCAGCCGAGCCAGGAGCTGTTCCGCTTCCCGATCACGACCCAGCCCGAGGAGAATCTCGGCCTGCCTCGCCCAGCCCCGTCGTTGAGCCAGGGTTCCAGGCTCGATTCGGGAGAGGACTTCGAGAGCCTCTTCGGGTCGATCGGATCTGACAAGGGCTTCCACGAGGATCATTGCCATGTCCACATCCGACAGCGGCACTTCCCGGCCGATGAGAGGCTCGAACAGTCCCACGACCTTGTCCCAACGTGCCTGCCTCACGAGCACCAAGCCGCGCTGGATGCGGGCTTGATTCGCATCTTCGACCTGCCCCGCCGAGCGTAGACGTCTTTCCATCGCCCTCAACGTCTCTTCGGCGGCCTCCGGATCTTGGCGACTCTCCAGCAATCTGGCCAGCAGAATCCCCAGATCGAGATTCATCGGATGGCTCTCGAGGAGATCTCTCGTGACGACAATGGCTTCGTCTTCTCTCCCCAGAGCGGCCAGGCCGAGGGCCTGCAGGTAACGATTGGGATAGTAGCCCGGCTCCTCCTCCAGCATCTCCTCGACCAGTTGCAGAGCCCGGGAGTACTGACCCGACTGGTGCAGCTCGAACGCCAATCTGCGACGCACTTCCGGATCGACCAGGACGTCTTTCGGCCCCCCTTCCAGCGTCTTCACGGCACTGGCATG
>JARFQS010000103.1 GCA_029287645.1 Thermoanaerobaculia bacterium
GTCGTCGAAGGCGAGAACGTCCGGGAAGAGACCGATCCGGTGACCGGCTTGTCGCAGCGCATCATCGTCGACGCACCGCAAGCCGAGAAGCGAGCTCCGGCTGTCATCGTTTCCGGCAGAAGCAAGGAGGAGCGCAAGTACCTGCTGCCCACCGGTTCGCATCTCATGGTGCTCGACGGGCAGTCGGTGTTCCCGGGTGACACGCTCGTGAAGATCCCGCGAGAGACCACCAAGACGAAGGACATCACCGGCGGTCTGCCACGCGTGGTAGAGCTCTTCGAGGCGCGCAGCCCCAAGGAGCCGGCCATCATCAGCGAGATCGACGGCACTGTGCAGCTGGGTGACATCCAGAAGGGCATGCGGAAGGTCGTGGTGCAGAGCGAGAGTGGAGACGTCCGAGAGTACCTGGTCCCCCGCTCCGTGCACATCAATGTGCACAATGGTGAGTGGATCCGGGCCGGCGAGGCGTTGATCGACGGCCCCATCAATCCTCACGACATCCTCCAGGTGCTCGGCGAGAACGAGCTGCAGCGTTACCTGGTGGACAAGATTCAAGAGGTCTACCGTTCGCAGAGTGTGGCCATCAACGACAAGCACATCGAGGTCATCGTGCGACAGATGATGCGCTCGGTGAAGATCGAAGAGGTCGGGGATACCGAGTTCCTCATCGACGAGCAGGTCGACAAGTGGAGATTCCACGAAGAGAATCAGCGAGTGCTGGATGCGGGCGGGAGCCCGTCCATCGGCAGGCCCATGCTGCAGGGCATTACCAAGGCTTCGTTGTCCACCGAGAGCTTCATCTCGGCGGCGAGCTTCCAGGAGACGACTCGTGTGCTCACCGAAGCCGCGATCTACGGCAAGGTGGACTATCTGCGCGGGTTGAAAGAGAACGTGATCGTCGGCCGATTGATCCCGGCCGGAACCGGAATGGCGAAGTACCACGACTTCCACATGGAAGATGTGGTGTACGAGGACGATCTGGAGGGCGAAGAGGAGCTCCTGTTCGACTTCAGTGAGGGCGAGATTCGGGCCCTTCCTCAGGAGGTCGCCGAGAGCGAGTAGGGAGCCTGAGGAAAAGGGATCTCGCGAACGAGTTTACCCCTTGACTACGGGGTGCTCGGACTGCTAACTTATCGCGGTTTGGCGGTCCCTGAGGTCCACCTGGACTGGCCAGGGGTAGTTTCGCTCAATTTGGAGTGGTTTTGCAGTCACCCGCAGGGGTGTTCGGGTGGGCGTTGTCGGGTGCGATAAAGGCTGGTTGTTCGAAGAGAGTACCGGGAGAGATTGGTCGATGCCGACGATTCATCAATTGGTTCGCAAGGGCCGGAAACGCCACAAGGCGAAGACAAAGAGTCCGGCGCTGCAAGCGTCTCCGCAAAAGCGGGGGGTCTGTGTGCGTGTCTACACCCAAACCCCCAAGAAGCCGAATTCGGCGTTGCGGAAGGTGGCTCGAGTTCGCCTGACGAACGGCATCGAGGTGACGACCTATATTCCTGGCGTCGGGCACAATCTGCAGGAGCACTCCATCGTGCTGATTCGTGGGGGGCGTGTGAAGGACCTGCCAGGAGTGCGTTATCACGTCGTGCGCGGGACGCTCGACGCGGTGGGTGTCGAGGATCGGCGCCAGAGTCGTTCGAAGTACGGAGCCAAGCGCCCCAAGTCATAAGTGAGATGCAGGTAAGAGGTTGAATCGAGATGCCCAGGCGAATCGCACCCGAGAAGCGGGAAGTACTTCCTGATCCCGTCTACAACTCGCAGTTGTTGAGCAAGTTCATCAACGTGATCATGAAGGACGGCAAGAAGTCGGTTGCCGAGCGGATCCTCTACGATGCCCTCGACATCGTCGGAGAGCGATCTGGAGAGGATCCTCTGAAGGTGTTCAAGAAGGCAGTGGAGGGAGTCAAGCCCGCGGTGGAGGTGAAGTCCCGGCGTGTCGGTGGCTCCACCTATCAGGTGCCGATGGAGGTTCGTCCGAATCGTCGCCTGGCGCTGTCGTTTCGCTGGATTCTCCAAAGTGCCATGCGGCGCGGCGAGAAGACCATGAAGCAGAGACTCGCTGGCGAGCTGCTGGACGCGTCGGAGAACCGCGGCGCTGCTATCAAGAAGAGGGAGGATACCCACCGAATGGCCGAAGCCAACAAGGCCTTCGCTCACTACCGCTGGTAGCGCCGGTATTTCCCGCTCAGGCGGGTGAAACTGAGGCCGTAAGGGTATGAATACGTCGTTGCAGCGACGGCACAGGGATGCTGTCGCTTTTGTGCCGAAAGGACATAGGGCTCGGAAATCAGGGTAGGTAGATCGTCATGTCTCGCAAAATCTCACTCGAAAAGACTCGCAACATCGGCATCATGGCCCACATCGATGCCGGTAAGACGACGACTACCGAGCGCATCCTCTACTACACCGGTGTCAACTACAAGATCGGTGAGGTTCACGACGGAACGGCGACGATGGACTGGAGGGTGCAGGAGCAAGAGAGGGGTATCACCATCACCTCGGCTGCCACGACCTGCTTCTGGAACGACTATCGCATCAACATCATCGATACGCCGGGCCATGTCGACTTCACCGCAGAGGTGGAGCGTTCCCTTCGGGTCCTGGATGGTGCGATCGCTGTTTTCGACGCCGTGGCTGGTGTCGAGCCGCAATCCGAAACGGTTTGGCGGCAGGCGGATCGCTATCGGGTGCCGAGAATGGCCTTCATCAACAAGATGGACCGGACTGGAGCGGACTTCGAGCGTTGCGTTTCCATGATGCGCTCCCGTCTGGCGGCCGCGCCCGTCGTGCTGCAACTTCCATGGGGCAAGGAGGATGGCTTTCAGGGCGTCATCGATCTGGTGGAGATGCGGGGCGTCGCCTATACGGACGAGGCCCTGGGTGCCGAGTTCGAGTGGGTCGACCTGCCTGATGGATATGCCGAGCAGGCCCAGAAGGCTCGCGAAGAGATGGTCGAGACGGTGGCCGAAACAGATGACGGGCTGCTGGAGAAGTACCTCTCCGGTGAGGAGATCACCAACGACGAGCTGCGTGCGGCGATCCGGCAGGCGACTGTGACGAATGTGTTGCAGCCCGTTTTGTGCGGCAGCGCCTTCAAGAACTAGGGTGTGCAGCCCCTCTTGGACGCAGTGATCGAGTATCTGCCGTCGCCTCTGGACGTTCCGGCAATCGAAGGCACCAACCCCCACAACGGTGAGCCGGAGGTCAGGGAGAGCTCTGATGACGAGCCGTTCTCGGCCCTGGTGTTCAAGATCATGACCGATCCGTTCGTAGGTCAGTTGGCCTACTTTCGGGTCTATTCCGGAC
>JARFQS010000124.1 GCA_029287645.1 Thermoanaerobaculia bacterium
AGGGTCTCCCGGCTGGTAGTCTATGCTTTCTCGAGCGAGGGAGGACAGATCATGAGAAGCCTCATTCTGGCGCTGGTGATTCCGTCGGCGCTACTTCTGGTCAGCAGTTGTGGCAAGCGGCACTTCGATGTCGTCATCCGAGGTGGCACGCTCTATGACGGCAGCGGCGACGTGCCCGTTGTCGCCGATCTCGCCATCCGCGGCGACCGCATTGCCGCGATCGGAGACCTGGCCGACGCTGTGGGCCTGACAGAGATCGACGCCACGGACCTGGCCGTGGCACCCGGCTTCATCAACATGTTGAGCTGGGCCAACGAGTCCCTCATCCAGGATGGCCGCTCGCTCTCCGATGTCCGGCAGGGTGTGACCCTGGAGGTGATGGGCGAGGGGTTCTCCATGGGGCCGCTCAACGAGGAGATGCGGCAGGAGATGGTCGAGCGCCAGAGCGACATCCGGTTCGATGTCGTCTGGACGAGCCTGGGGCAGTACCTGCAGCACCTGGAGGATCGAGGCATCTCCACCAATGTCGCGTCGTTCATCGGGGCCTCCACGGTGCGGGTCCATGAGATGGGCTACGAGGATCGCGATCCGACCGAGCAGGAGCTCGAGGGGATGCTGCAGCTGGTTCGGGACGCCATGGAGGAGGGGGCCGTGGGCGTGGCGTCGTCGCTGCCCTACATACCGGCTCCTTTTGCCAAGACGCAAGAGTTGATCGCGCTCGCCACGGCAGCGGCCGAATACGACGGGATGTACATCTCACACATCCGCAACGAGGGTGACGAGATCTTCGCCGCCCTCGAAGAGTTCATCTCGATCGTTCGGGAATCCGGTGCCCGTGGCGAGATCTACCATCTCAAGGTGTCGCACAAGCGCAACTGGGACAAGTTGGACGAGGTCGTGGCCCTGATCGAGGCGGCGCGGGCCGAAGGGCTCCCTGTTGCCGCCGACATCTACACCTACCATGCGAGCTCCACGGGCCTGAACTACGACCTGCCGGCCTGGGTGAAGGAAGGGGATCACAGAGAACGCATCGAGCGGCTCGAGGATCCTGAGGTTCGCGAGCGGGTGATTGCCGAGACGGAGATGATCCCACCCGAGGACATCCTCCTGGTGAGCTTCCGCAATGAAGACCTGCGCCACCTCACGGGCAAGACGCTGGCGGAAGTCTCCGAGATGAGGGGCACCTCTCCGGTGGAGACGGCCATGGACCTGATCGTCGAGGACGACAGCCGAATCGGTACGGTGCGGTTCACCATGAGCGAGGACAACATCCGGAAGAAGATCGCCCTGCCCTGGGTCAGCTTCTGCTCCGATTCCGCCTCTCTTGCACCCGAGCCGCCCTTCACCAACGAGCAGCCCCATCCGCGGGCCTATGGCTCATTCGCCCGGCTCCTCGGCAAGTACGTGCGCGAGGAGGGGGTCATTGCGCTCGAGGAGGCGATCCACCGTCTAACCGGGCTGCCCGCCGCCAACCTGAAGCTCGTAGGCCGCGGCTCGTTGACCGCGGACGCCTACGCGGATGTAGTCGTCTTCGACCCCGAAACTGTCATGGATCGGGCGACCTTCGAGGAGCCCCACCAACTGGCGACCGGCGTCGTCCACGTGTTCGTCAACGGTGAGCAGGTGCTGCGGGACGGTGAGCACACCGGTGCCACACCAGGTCGCTTCGTCAAAGGTCCGGGATGGAACGGCAGTGACGGATAGCCGCGGCCGCCGGCGGGGTCCCGGGAAAGGAAGAGCGCTCGTGCCGAAACGACGATTCGTCGCTCTGTTGATGGGCGTCTTGCTGTTGTCGCCGGCTCTCGGTCGAGCGGCGGACTTTCTGGAGCAACATCGAGAAGCACGAGACGCCATCACGCTCCTCGATCTCTGGATCGAGGAACAGCGTCTCTACCACCAGATTCCCGGCATCGCGATCGGTGTCGTGTACGACCAGGAGTTGATCTGGTCTCGAGGGTACGGATTCAGCGATCTCCACAAGCGAACACCCATGACCCCGAGCACCCTCCTGCGAATCGGGTCGGTGACCAAGGTCTTCACCGCGACGGCTATCCTGCAGTTGCGCGATGGGGGAAAACTGGCGCTCGACGATCCCATCACTCGCCATCTGTCCGAGTTCGAGATCCAGAATCCGTTTGCCGATGCTCCCGAGATCACCATCTGGCATCTGTTGACGCATACCGCAGGCCTGCCTCGTGAGGCCGCCTTTCCCTATTGGACGGATCACGAGTTTCCGAGCCGCGACGAGATCGTGGCCGCGGCGGCAGGTCAGACTCTGATCTACTCGCCAGGCACCGAGTACAAGTACTCGAATCTCGGTATCTCTCTGCTGGGGGCGATCATCGAAGAGGCCTCTGGCAAGAGCTACCGGGAGTTCATAGAGTCGTCGATCCTCATCCCTCTCGGAATGGACCACTCCTCGGTCGATCCGCCGGTGGGTACAGCCGACAATCTGGCGACCGCCTACACACGCCGTAGGCCTGACGGTAGCCGCCCCACCATGGATTACTACGAGACACGTGGTATGGCCGCCATGGGGAGTATCGTCTCCTCGGTCGACGACATGGCACGGTTCGCGGCACTCCACCTTCGGCCGGGCAACTCGACCGCTGATGGCGAGATCCTCTCCACGAGCACCCTGCGCGAAATGCACCGGCCGCAGTGGGTCTATTCGAACTGGAGCGGCGCCATCGGTCTCGGCTTCCGCGTCGCACCCCACAAGGGCCAGAACAGGGTCTGGCATAGTGGTTGGATCGGGGACCATCGCTCATACCTGTTGCTCGTCCCTGATTCACAGGTCGGGGTGATCGTCATGGTCAACGCCGGCGATGTCAGTCCCTCCGTTTTCGCGTACGAGGCTCTGGATCTCGTCGGGTCCGCCATCGAGGCGGGCACCAGGATCGTGGCGGAGAACCCCCCATTCGACCCTGCCTGGGAGAAGTACGCGGGGCTCTACAGCGATCCCTGGGGGTGGGAGTACCGCGTACTCCTGCTCACCGACCGCTTGATCCTCTACTCGTACGATTACCCTCCACGCCAGAGCGCCGAGACAGGCGTGACCCATCTAGAGCATGTCGAGGGCGATCGGTTCAGGATGTCGGAGGGTGAATTCGTGACCTTCGAGATGGATGACCAGGGTCGCGTCGTACGCATGAAACGTCGCACCGACTACCTCTATCCGGTCGAGTGAATTGGAGATAGGGTGAACCGATGAAAGACGTCCCTGGGTTTCGATACACCGACGCAGTGCTGCATGCCGACGAGGTTCCGGTGACGCAGATCGCTGCGGCGACAGGCAC
>JARFQS010000216.1 GCA_029287645.1 Thermoanaerobaculia bacterium
CTCCTGGCCTCGCTCAAGTGCCCTTCTCCGAAAGTGAGCCCGAGTCGGTGATCAGGTACTTGTAGAGCGCGTTGCGGAGGCTCTTGGAATCCAGGTCGCGAATCAGTTCGCCTCCGATGGCCATCGAGATGGCACCCGTCTCCTCGGAGACGACGACTGCCAGCGCATCGGCTTCTTCCGAGATGCCGAGGGCGGCCCGGTGACGCGTGCCGTAGTCCTTCGAGATCTCGGGATTCAGCGAAAGAGGGAGAAAACAGGCAGCTGCTGCGATCCGGTCCTGCTGGAGGATCACCGCGCCATCGTGCAGGGGCGTCTCGGGACTGAAGAGATTGATCAGCAAGTCGTAGCTGACCCTGGCGTCGATCTCGACTCCGTTCTCGATGTAGTTTCGGAGTCCTTCCAATCGCTGAATCACGATCAGGGCGCCGATACGTCGGTCGGAAAGGGTGGTAGCCGCAGTGACGATCTCGCTGATCGTCGACTCGACCTGCTGATGCGTGCCGAGGCCCCACAGCGGATTGCGTCCGAAGCTGGCCAGGGCGTGGCGAATCTCGTGTTGAAAGAGGACGATGAGGGCCAGAGGCAGGACCAGGAGGAAGTTGCCCAACAACTCCTGCAGGGTGACCAGCTTCGCGACGCCGGCGAGATAGGAGGCCGCGGCGATGAACAGGATCCCGAGCAGAATCTGGACAGCGCGCGTGCCTCGGATGAGGAGCAGCAGGTTGTAGATCACCAGTGCTACGAGCACGATGTCCAGGACGTCGCGCCAGGTCAGGATCTGCATCCAGTCAGCCAGGCTCACAGCCGTCCTCCAGCGCCGTCGATGGCGTCCCAGACAGTGAGGAACTGAACAGACTCTGCCACGTCGTGAACCCGCACCATGGCCGCGCCTCGAGAGGCGGCCCAGGCAATCGTTGCCAGGCTGCCGGGCAGTCTCCTCTCGGCAGGCTGGTCGGTGATGGCCCCGATGAAACTCTTGCGGCTCGCTCCGACGAGAATCGGCCGTTCGAGTCGCTGGAGCTCGTCGAGCCGCCTCAGGAGCTCCAGATTCTGACGCCCGTTCTTGCCGAAGCCGATTCCGGGGTCGATGACGATCTTGTCGCGAGAGACCCCTCGCTGACAAGCCTGGTGAATGGCCATCTCCAGGTCCTGGACGACCTCGTCCACCACGTCCTCGAAGTGAATCTGCTTCTGCATGGTCGCCAGGTCGCCCCGACTGTGCATCAGCACGAGAGGAGCCCCTCTCTCCGCCGCCACGGTCGCGAGATCGGGGTCCGCGAGGCAACTGATGTCGTTGATGATGTCGGCACCTGCGTCGAGAGCAACCCGGGCTACGAGACTCTTGCGAGTGTCCACGGACAGAGGCACGGAGACCCGCTCCCGAAGGAGTTCCAGAACCGGCATCAGGCGGTTCAGCTCCTCCTCTGCCGGTACTTCGCTCGCACCGGAACCATAGACTCCACCTCCAGGACGGGTGGATTCAGCACCCAAATCCAGGAGATCCGCGCCCTGGGCGACCATTTCCTCGGCTCGCTCCAGCGCCCGCGACGGATCCGTCCACAAGCCTCCGTCACTGAACGAGTCGGGAGTCAGATTGAGCACACCCATGACGAGCGGCTTCCCCTCGAGCTCGAGGATCTGGCCGCCGGCGCACACCAGTCTCTGCGCTGCGGGTTGTCGAGTGGCGACGGAAGGCATGGGCAGAGATCTGTGGCTGGGGTCTGGGAGTCTACTCTGCGGCCGGCCGTGGATCGGAAGGAGGTGACTCCTGCTCGGGAGTCGAGTCGAGCACCTCGTCCGAACCTTCCTCGATCGGGACTTGTTCCGATGCCTCTGTCTCTGCGGCCGGCTCCCCGTCGTCAGGGCCACTCTCGACCAGCCTGGGCTCGGGAAGAGTCGGATGCAGATCCCTGCCCGTCATCTCCAGTATCGTCGCGTAGACCTCGTGGCCGTCCAACGACTCGTGTTAGAGCAGCTCCTGAGCCAAGCGCTCTAGGACGGCCCGATGGTCGGTCAGGATCTTGCGAGCTTGCTCATAAGCCGTCTGGACGATGCGGTCCACTTCGCGGTCGATGCGAATCGCGGTGTCTTCGCTGTAGTCGGAGCGCAGATTGAAGTCGCGTCCCAGGAACAGGGGCTCGTCCTTGCTGCCGAACGATAGTGGACCCAACTCCGACATCCCCCATTCGCAGACCATCCGGCGAGCCATTTCGGTGGCTCGCTCGATGTCGTTGCCGGCTCCGGTGGTGATGTCGTCCTGTGTCAGCTCCTCGGCGATACGCCCACCCATCAGAATGGCGATCTGGCCTTCCACATAGGTCCGTCGGTAGGTGTACTTGTCCTCGAGAGGCAGTTGCATCGTGACTCCGAGGGCGCGCCCTCGAGGGATCACCGTCACCTTGTGCAGAGGATCGGAGCCGACGACGAAGGCCGCGACAAGGGCGTGACCGGCTTCATGGTAGGCCGTGATGCGTTTCTCTTCGTCGGTCAGCATGAGGGTCTTTCGCTCCACCCCCATGAGGACCTTGTCCTTGGCGAACTCGAAGTCCTCCATGGCGACCATGTCCCGCTCACGTCCTGCTGCGACGAGGGCGGCTTCATTCACCATGTTGGCCAGGTCGGCGCCCGCGAAGCCCGGTGTGCCTCGGGCCAAGACCTCCAGTTTGACGTCTTCGGAGAGCGGGATCTCCCGGGTGTGGACCTTGAGGATCCCCAGGCGACCGTTGAGGTCAGGACGATCCACGACAACCCGTCGATCGAATCGCCCGGGCCGTAGTAGCGCCGGATCCAGGACATCGGGTCGGTTGGTTGCCGCGATGAGGATGACACCCTCGTTCGACTCGAAGCCGTCCATTTCTACGAGCAGCTGGTTGAGGGTCTGCTCCCGTTCGTCGTGACCGCCACCCAACCCGGCTCCCCGGTGCCTACCTACTGCGTCGATCTCGTCGATGAAGATAATGCAGGGAGCGTTCTTCTTGCCTTGCTCGAAGAGGTCGCGCACGCGACTGGCCCCAACTCCGACGAACATCTCCACGAAATCGGAGCCGGAGATGGAGAAGAAGGGTACGCCCGCTTCGCCCGCGATGGCCCGAGCCAGAAGAGTCTTACCGGTGCCCGGGGGGCCCATCAGGAGGACACCTTTTGGGATCTTGCCGCCGAGCTTCTGGAACTTCTGGGGCTCCTTGAGAAACTCGATGATCTCCGAGAGCTCTTCTTTGGCCTCTTCGACCCCCGCCACGTCCTGAAAGGTGACTTTCTTTCCCGAGGTATTCAGGAGCTTGGCCTTGCTCTTGCCGAAGGAGAGGGCCTTGTTGCCGCCTGATTGCATCTGGCGCATGAAGAAGATCCAAAGCCCGATGATCAGCAGAAAAGGTGCCCAACCGAAGAGGAACTGGAGTAGAGGGTTCTCTCGGGGCTCTTCGGCCTTGATGATCACGCCGGCGTCCCGCAGCTCGGTAACGAGGTCCGGGTATTCGGGTAGATACGTGAAGAAGTTGTCGCCTTCGGCGTACTGCCCGCC
>JARFQS010000291.1 GCA_029287645.1 Thermoanaerobaculia bacterium
CGAGCAGGACCTGCTGACCGATCGCTCGACCTTCAGTGGCCGCCTGTTGCGATTGAAGGAGGCCTGGGAGCAGGCAGGCCCCGACAGCCTGATCCTGCTCGATGAGCTGGGCTCGGGACCCGACCCCGACGAGGGGGCTGCCCTCGCCGTCGCCCTGGTCGAGGAGCTTCTGGAGAAGGAATCCTTGGCGGTCCTCACCACCCACCTGTCGCAGCTCGCAGCCATGGCGCTGGAGCGCCCGGGCTCATCCTGTGCCGCCCTGGAGTTCGATTCGGAGACGGGCCGGCCGACCTATCGCCTGCGCCCCGGAGCCCCGGGCAGCAGCGAAGCACTCGCGCTGGCGCGCAGGCTGGAGCTACCCAGCAGCCTCGTCGAAAGGGCTGAAGAGCTTCTGGGGCCGGAGCACCGGAATCTGCAGAAGTTGCTGCAAGAGGTCGAGCTCGTGCGCCGAAAACTGGCAGACGAGCAGACGCTCCAGGAGAGAAAACGAGTTGCCCTCGAAGAGGAGCTGCAGGAGCTGTCGGAGCAGCAGAACGCCCTCGAGGAGGAACGTCGCCATCTCGGCAAGAAGCTCGCGGAGGACCTGGATTCATTCCGACGGAAGGTGCGGGGGCGGCTCGAGACCGAGTTCGAGACCATGCGGCAGGAACTGGAGGCGGGTCGGAAGAAGAGGGTGCCGGCAGCCGCGGTGGAGAGACTCTTTCAAGAGGCACCCAAGGTCGAGTACGAGCCAGAAGCTACGGGAGGGCCGATTGCTGTCGGTGACGATGTGAGGCACTCGAGCCTGGGTTGGGTGGGAACTTTGCAGGAGATTCGGGATACTAGAGCCGAGGTACTGGTACGGGGAAAGCGTTTTCGCTGTGAGATGGAGGACCTGGTCCCAGCAACCGGCCCGAAAGAAGGAGCTGCCGAGTCGAAACCCTCCATTCGACTGCATCGCGAAGCCGAGGACGAGGCCGAGCTCGACAAGGAGCTGAATCTCATCGGTCAGCGGGTGGAACCGGCTCTCGAAGCGTTGGACAGTTACCTGGATCGTGCTCTGTTGAGCCCACATATGGAAGTTCGAGTTGTCCATGGGTTCGGTTCGGGCCGACTGCGCCGGGCGGTTCGCGAGTACCTCCGCGATCACCCCGCGGTGTCGGGCATGAGACCGGGGCGCGGCAACGAGGGAGGCGATGGTGCCACGGTGGTCACCATGAGGAGATCATAGATGGCGTTGAGCAACATCCAACTCACGCCGCAGCTCGTTCAGGCGGTGCGCGACGTGGTGGACATCGTCGACATCGCTGCCGAGCACACCCAGCTCCGCAAGAGTGGCCGACGTCAAATGGGGCGGTGTCCACTCCATAGGGAAAAGACTCCTTCATTCAGCGTCGACCCGGTGCAGGGTTTGTTCTACTGCTTTGGCTGCGGACGTGGTGGCGACGCCATCAAGCTCCACATGCTGCTGAGCGGCGACGACTTCCCCGCTGCTATCGAGACGCTGGCGCGTCGCTACGGTGTTCCCTTGCCTCCTCCACGCCAGCAGAGGGGAGGCCCTCGGGAGCCTGATTTGGAGCCGGCCTTGGAAGCGGCTGCGCAGTTCTTCGTCGATGCCCTGAATCGGTCGCCCGAGACCCAGAGCTATCTGGAGAGGCGTCAGATGCCCCAGGAGCTGGTGGAGCGCTTCGGCGTGGGCTATGCCCCGGACGGCTGGACCAACCTCCTGGAGGCGCTGCACCCCCGCATCCCTCTGGCCGATCTGAAGGCAGCGGGCCTCGTCGGGATCTCCCAGAAGTCGGGCAAGTACTACGATCGCTTTCGTCAGCGCCTGATGTTTCCGATTCGTGCGGCGTCGGGTCGGCTTCTGGGTTTCGGTGGGCGAACCTTGGCCGATGACAAGGCGAAATACATCAATAGCCATGAAACAGCTGCTTTCCGAAAAGGCTATGTCCTGTATGGGTTGGACATGGCGAAGCGGGCCATCCGTGAGAGCAGCACGGCTCTGATCGTGGAAGGTTACTTCGATGTCCTGGGCGCCGTGGCTTCCGGGGTGGATGCCACCGTGGCCACGATGGGGACGGCGCTCACCGAGGATCAGGCGAGGCTGCTGAGCCGATTCGCCAGCGATGTGGTGGTGGGTTATGACGGTGACGAGGCGGGTGAGAACGCCTTCCGACGAGTGCTCCCCCTTCTGCTGTCGCAGGGTCTGACGGTCCGGCGGGCGCGCTTCGGCGAGAACGAAGACCCGGACTCCCTGCGCACCTCGGCCGGGCCCGATGTGGTCCTCAGGGCCGTAACCGAGGCCGAGGACGCGGTGTTGATGGAGCTGGAGCGCCTGATTCCGCCGGCCGTTCATCAGGACCCTCGCCTGCAAGCTCGTGCCGGCAAGCAGGTGAGTGAGCTTCTGCAGTCGGTTCGCGACAGCATCCTGCGCTACAGCTACAGCCAGAAAGCCTCGGAGCGTCTCGGCGTTCCGGTCGAAATTCTCTGGCGAAGGGTCGGCGGCAAGCCGGATCTGGAGGCGAAGAGCCAGGCCACCGAAGGTCGAACAGGCCCGAAATTGGTGCGGAGCCTTGAAGAACAGGCGCTTCAACTTCTACTCGCTGGAGACGAGGAGCTCCCTCGGGTCGAAGAGTTGCCCTCCCCGGACGTCTTCCTGATCCCGGCATGCAGGAATATTTACAGGGCTTTTTGCGATCTATATAGGGATGGGGGAGGTAGCCGGCCGGCGGCAAAAGAGGTTGTGGCCAGCGTGCCTCTCGACAGCGCAGAAGTTGACCAGATGGCTCGCCTTCTGCTAGAAGGTTCGATCGCCGATGAGGCGAAGGGCCTTGGCGTAGCTTTGGGCCAGCTGAGTCGGCGATGGTTGCAGCAACGCTTGCGGGCTCTCTCGGGCGAGATCTCCGAAGCGCAACGGGCCGGTGATGACGACCGTCTCAGGGTCCTGCTGGAGGAGAAAACCGCTCTCAGTAGAGCTTTGCACCGCGGCCGGGAGGAATGAAATCTTGAGTACACTGACCACTTCCGTTCCAGTCGAAGAGAGATTTCCGTCGGTTCGGCAGCTCACCGAGCTGGGCAAGGAGAAGGGCTACCTCCTCTACGATGAGATCTACGACCTTCTTCCCGATGAAGTCGTCTCTCTTCCCGACGAGCTGGACGCAATCTACATTCGTTTCGGCGACCTGGGGATCGAGATCATCGATCGGCCCGATCGCTACCGGAATCGCGAGGATCTGGATACAGGAGACTCGGGCTTCGACAAGGCGGCCGGTGAGGAAGCCCAGGAGTACGCGGTCACCGAGCAGGAAAAGACCAACGACCCGGTGCGCATGTACCTGCGCGAGATGGGCACGGTTCCGCTGTTGGACCGCGACGGCGAGGTGGAGATCGCCCAGCGAATCGAGCAGGGCGAATGGACGATCTACGAAGCTCTCTGCGGGAACCCGGTGGTCTTGCGAGAGCTCCTGCGGCTCAACGAGCTGGCGCAGCGCGACGACCGCGTCTTGATGCAGCTGACCACGAATGAACCCGATGAAACCCTGGATGCCAAAGCCAGCGAGCGGATCAAGACCAACCTCAAGATCTTCAAGCGTATCGAGAAGAACGATCGGGCCATCGACACGCTCCAGAAGCGACAGAAGCGCTTCAAGCAGGGTAGCCCGAAATTCCAGGAGACCGAGCGCGAGATCGACCGCCTGGTGGCGAAGATCGCCAAGGACATCCGATCGATTGATTTCTCGCTCCAGACCCGCAATCAGCTCGTCGACTTCCTGAAGAACCTCAACGTACAGTTCGTACGCAACGAGAAGGACATCCGCCGCGCCAAGATCGCGCTCGACCGGGAGAAGAACAAACAGCTCCAGTCTCTGCACCGCCGGCGCATCGACAAGTACCGCCGCAAGATCAAGGACCTCGAAGAGCGCTACGGGACGAGTCGCTCGGAGGTCTCGGCGACTATCTCCAAGATCCGGCAGGGTGAGGCGCTCTGCGAGAGGGCCAAGGAAGAGCTCATCGTCGCGAATCTCCGATTGGTGGTCTCCATCGCCAAGAAGTACACGAATCGTGGCCTGCAGTTCCTGGACCTGATTCAGGAGGGCAACATTGGCCTCATGAAGGCGGTTGAGAAGTTCGAGTACCGGCGCGGATACAAATTCTCCACGTATGCCACCTGGTGGATTCGGCAGGCCATCACTCGTGCGATCGCCGACCAGGCGCGCACCATCCGCATCCCGGTGCACATGATCGAAACGATCAACAAGCTGACGCGGACCAGCCGATCGCTGGTTCAGGAGCTGGGACGCGAGCCCACCGCGGCCGAGATCGGTGCGCGGATGGATCTACCGGCTTCCAAGGTGCGCAAGATCATGAAGATCGCCCAGGAGCCGATCTCCCTCGAGACTCCGATCGGCGAGGAGGAGGACTCTCACCTCGGCGACTTCATCGAGGACAAGAACGCCGCCTCACCAGTGGAGTCGGTGATCGGCAACAATCTGAAGGACTCGACGGGCGATGTGCTGAAGAGCCTCACGCCGCGTGAGGAGCTGGTACTTCGCATGCGATTCGGTGTCGGCGATGGCTCGGAGCACACCTTGGAAGAGGTCGGACGATCCTTCAACGTGACGCGCGAGAGGATTCGTCAGATCGAGTCGAAGGCCTTGCGCAAACTGCGTCACCCGAGCAGGGCGAGCCGGTTGAAGCCTTTTCTCGACGGCTCCAGTTGAGGCGACGATGGACTTGCTTTCCGACGTCGATTGACAAAGAGGAGCTCGGTTCCTAATATCTCGCGTCTGATGGCCTACGAGGCCAAAGTCTTCCTCGGTAGCTCAGTGGTAGAGCGGTCGGCTGTTAACCGATTGGTCGGGGGTTCGAATCCCTCCCGGGGAGCCATTCCAGTTCCTGGCCGTCGGTATCCTTTCCGGCGGCCAGTTGTTCTTGAACCACAACTCTGCTGACCCACGGCCATGCAGGAATCCGATCCGCTGAACGCCGCTCCCCGCGACTTGGCCCTCGAACGCCTCATGGATGAGGAGGGTGGGCGCATGTACGGCCTCGGGATGAAGCTGTGTGGCAACAGCGAGGAGGCGGAGGACCTGGTGCAGGAGACTTTTCTGCAGGCTTTCCGCAAGTGGGACCAGTTCGAAGGCCGCTCGGCGCCCAGCAGCTGGCTTTACACCATCGCGGCGCGAATCTGCCAGCGGCGGAACCGGCTCCGCTCGGGCGAGCCGGCCAGGCTCGAATCTCTCTCCGACCTGCTGCCCTCGGGGCAGCCCATGGTCGCTGAGATTCCCTCCTCTGGAGAGAGTCAACTCGACGAGCAGCTGAGGCGAGAAGCGCAGGCGAAAGTCGATCGCGCGCTGGCCAGCCTACCGATCCATCTGCGCTTGCCTCTCCTGCTCAAGGACATCACCGAGCTCTCCCTGTCTCAAATCGCCGATATCCTGGGTCTCAAAGAGGCGACAGTCAAAACCCGGGTTCATCGCGCCAGGCTGGCGCTCCGCAAAGAGCTCGCTGACTCTCTACCCCAGCGGGAGGCACCCCCGCCCGATCACTCCCAGAAGGTCTGCCTGGATCTCCTGAGCGCCAAGCAGGAGGCCCTCGATCGCGGGGTGGAGTTTCCCGTCCCCCCCGATGAGCTCTGCTCTCGCTGCCAGTCTGTGATGTCGACGCTCGACCTTACCTTCGATGCCTGTCGGCAGCTGAATCTCGACAGTCTCCCGGAGTCTCTCCGGCAGTCGATCCTCGTCGATACCTCGAAGCTATGAGGGATCCTGGGATCAACTTCCCCTTCCTGTGCGAC
>JARFQS010000260.1 GCA_029287645.1 Thermoanaerobaculia bacterium
CAAGATGCGACACGATGACAAGCTCTACTTCCATACTGCCCGTCAACGCATCGGCGACCTCGAATCGCTCCTGCTGAGCGATCTCGAGGACCGCGGCGAGACCCGGGACATGGGCTGGGACACCGAGTCCTTGCGCGAAGAATTCGGGGGGCGGGGGTAGACCTGGTTCTCCGGGGTCGGAGAGCCGTGCTGTAGACGGACACGACAGTTCAATGCCCCACCTCGAGCGTCCGCAGCACCGCCTCTACTACGAAGAGACCGGCTCAGGCTCAGCCATTCTTCTCGGGCACAGCTTCTTCTGTTCCGGCGAGATGTGGCGCTATCAAGTGCCAGCCCTGGCCGAGTCCTACCGGGTGGTCAATCTCGACTACCGAGGCCACGGGCAGAGCAGCCCTCTGCGAGAGGACTTGCGGATCTACGACCTGGTCGAGGACTCGGTGGCCCTGTTGGATCGCCTTTGTATCGAGCAGGCGGTCTGGGCTGGCTTGTCTGTCGGTGGAATGACCGCCATGCGGGCTGCCCCCTTGACCCAAGGAGGTAACTGTTGTCATGAAGGAGTCACTGGTAGCCAAGGCCTTGCGAGGCTTCTTTATCCTGCTGCCGTTCTTGATCGCCTACCTGATGGCCGGGCAGCTGGTCGACATGTCGCTCGGTCTGACCCAGCCTATCGTCGACCTGATGCCCGGAATCGTGTTTCAGAGCGAGGGTATGCAGCGCCTCGTCGCCTTCGGGGTGCTGATCGTGATCTGTATCTTGGTGGCTCAGTTCGCTCGTACGGCGATTGCCCGGCGATTCGGCAGGTGGTTCGAGAAGACGGTCATGGGCAGGTTCCCACCCCACGAGGTCCTCAAGAGTCTGTCCCAGCGGCTCTCGGGCGCCGAGGAAGAGAGTCTGCAGCCAGCGCTCATGACAGTGGGCCCGGATGCGCGGATTCTGGTTGCCGTTGTCGAGGAGCTCGAGGACGGCAATGTGACGATCTTTGCACCGATGGCCCCAGCTCCAAGTCTGGGGCAGGTCCAGATCGTTAGCACGAGCAAGCTCGAGCGGCTCGAATGCTCGATGGCGGACGCTCTCGGCTGGCCGATGAACTGGGGTGCAGGTACCGAGGCGCTGTTTGCCAAGAAGACGGTCCCGGATCAGGCGGCAGACCAAATCGCCGGAGAGTGACCTCAGGAGGGCGTCTCGAGCACGACCGACGGGAAGTAGGTCTTGAACCGACCCTGATCGGCGGTAGCGAGCTTCCAGCCCATGATCTTGGCGTGGGCGCCGATGAAGAAGTCGGGAAGCGGCATGGTCGGCGATGCCTCCTTCACATACCCTCTTCTCCGGCTCAAATAGCGCTGATAGGCCTTGGCAGAGGTCTCCGCTGCGGCCACAGGGACATCGAGAATCTCGATGCCCCAGCTGCGGACCCGGTCGGCAACCGTCCCAGGGTCGGCTTCGCCAACGCAGATTTCTGCGAGGCTGACGGCGTTGATGGCCGCACCCTCTCCGGCAACGGCACCCGCGACGGTCTCTCGCCCCCATCGGTGGAAGCCCGATTCCGGCTCGAAGGCGTAAATGAGGACGTTGGTGTCGAGCAGTATCAAGGCTGGCGGGTCCGTCGCTTCAGTTCTTCCCAGGTCATCGTGGGTTTGAGCGGTGCCTTTGCCATCGCCTCCAGACAGGTCTCTCTCGAGATTCTGGCGACCGCTTTGGGTTTCTCGAGTCGCACCAGCAGGTATCGGCCCTCGGCCTGCTGCTGGATGTCGAACACATCCCCTGGCCGTCCCTTTGGCAAGACGATTCTTTTCTTCGCGTCAACCTTGGATGTGCTCATGGTGGGATTATCCCACCGCCTCGTCGTTCTGTCACCCATGTCCTTCATAGATCCATGAGCATTCAGCGAGCGTTACAGCCGATGTTCTGGCCGGACGGAGGTAGAAGGCCCGAAACTCAGAGACCGACTACCGAGCCGGAATCTCCCACCGAAGTCGCGGAAAGCGCCCGAAGTCGTGGTCGAAAGAGACGAGAGTCGCTCCGTGGCTGATGGCGAGAGCGGCCAGGTAACCATCCGTAGTCAGATTGCCTGCGGTTCCCGTCTGCGTCAGCAGATCGGTCAGGATGTGCCAGTGGTCTTCGGTTTCCTGCACGAGGCGGGTCTGATCGAGGGCCAGCCAGGCGCCGACCTTGCCCATGGCGGTATCGGCATCCAGGGGCTGCGGATAGATGACTCGATTCGTCGTCAGGCGAAGGAAGCCGAGCAGAACGATCCAGGCCAGCCCGACAGGCTCGTCCCCGTCCAGTGTCCGCTGCCACCAGTCGAGGGCAGGCGGGTGATGAACGGAGTCCCGATTCACTACGTAGAGGAGGACGTTGAGGTCGACGAGCTTCATTTGCGCAATTGTGCCTTGCGAAGAGTCTCGTCGTCTTCGAGGCTGGAGGCCATGGCCAGAGCCTTGGTCAGGTCGCCCCGCGGCTCACCCATGGAATGGACCTTCTCGCGATAGGGAGGTTTCGGTTTCGTATCTTGTTTCTCGGCTCGCAGTGCGGCTCGTAGGGTCCGATTGACGAGACGGGTCATGGTGTGGTTGTCGTTGGCTGGCCTTG
>JARFQS010000264.1 GCA_029287645.1 Thermoanaerobaculia bacterium
TGCCACGATCGGCCTCTATTACTGCTTCCAGGGAAAACTGGACCGGGCTTCATCCGAGAGCGGGATAGCCCAGCAGGCAGCCAAGGGAAGTCATAACCCCACGGCTCAAGCGTTGACGCAAGCGGTGGTCGGGATCATCCACTCCTCGAAGGGACTCCACGCCGATGCGAGGGAGCATCTCCAGACGGCGGTCATATCGACCAGTGAGACCGCTCAGACCTTCTGGCGCTCGATGGCGCTGACCTATCTCGGCGATGCTCTCTACGAACTGAGTGAGTACGATGAGGCCCAAACTCGATATCGACAGGGAATTGCCACCCTCGAGGGACTGGGCGATCTTCTTCCATCCTGGCAGAGTGTCATGCGGTTACGGATCGCCAGGGCAAGGGCAGCGGCCGGGAATACCGATATCCGACTCGAAGACCTGCGCGACTGGCGCCGCGCGAATCGACTCCGGTTCCTCGAAGGACTCACGGCCCGGCTCATTGCGCAGGTCCTCCTGACCGTAGAGGAGCCCGAGCTCGAAGAAGCCCAACGGTGGGTCGAGACCGCAATTGCCGCCGATCGAGCCAACGGTCTACAGCTCGATCTGGCCCACGACCACGTGTGTTTGGCGCAAGTCCACCAGGGAAGGGACGATCGAAAGACGATGCGCCTGAGCCTGGAGCGAGCTCGAGACCTGTTCCGCGAGTGTGGCTCCGAGGGTTACTTCGAGGAGATGGAGCGTCGGCTCGGAGCTCCGACCGAGATCGGCATCTAACCACTCTTCGGTACGTAGAGATCCGTGATCGTGCCTTCGAAGGCTTCGGCGGCGAGCGCGACTGTCTCGGACAGGGTCGGGTGAGGGTGGATGGTGAGGCTCAAATCCGCTGCCTCGCAGCCCATCTCGATCGCCAACGCGACCTCGGCGATCAGATCGCCGGCAATCGGACCCACGATTCCCGCTCCCAGAACCCTCTTCGTCTCGGGATCGAAGAGGATCTTGGTGAGACCATCGCTCCTTCCCATGCCGAGCGATCGCCCACTGGCGGACCACGGGAAGGCTCCCTTCTCGTAGGCTATTCCTCTTTCGGCGGCATCGGTTTCGTTCAACCCCACCCAAGCGATCTCCGGATCGGTGTAGGCCACCGAGGGGATGACACTGGCCTCGAAACCGCTCTTGAGTCCGGCTGCCACCTCCGCCGCCACCTTGCCCTCGTGAGTCGCCTTGTGAGCCAGCATCGGCTGACCGGTCACGTCACCAATGGCAAAGATGTGCGCTACGTTGGTGCGCTGTTGCGAATCGACCGAGATGAATCCTCGCTCATCGACAGCGAGTCCGGCCGCTTCTGCACCGACGAGATCTCCATTGGGTCGCCTGCCAACCGACACCAGAACCCGGTCGAAGGTACTCGGCTCCGGAGCCTTTTCGCCTTCGAAAGTCACCTTCAGGCCGCCTTTCAGGGCCTTCACTCCGGACACTTTCGTCTCCAGGTGGATCTTGGCCTTGTAGCGACGCTTCAACCGTCGCTCGAGCGGCTTGACGAGATCGCGATCACAGCCGGGAATCAGTCCGTCCAGCATCTCGACAAGGGTGAGCTCCGAGCCCAGCGCACCGTAGACCATCGCCATCTCCAGACCGATGATGCCACCGCCGATGACCAGCAGGCGCTTCGGAATGTCCTCGAGCTCGAGGGCTCCGGTGGAATCGATCACCCGCGGGTCGTCATAGGGAATGCCGGGTATCTCCACGACCCGCGAGCCGACGGCGACGATCGCATTGTCGAAGCGAATCGTCCTCGACTCCGACCCCGATTCGACCGAGAGGCTATGGGCCGAAGTGAATCGGCCCTCTCCCTGTACCACCTCTACCTTGCGCTGCTTGGCCAGGGCCGCGAGCCCCTTGGTCAGCCGATCGACAACCGACTGCTTGAATCCCCGGATCTTGTCGAGGTCCAGCTTCGGCTTCCCGAAGACCACTCCGTGTCGATCCAGATCGGCGGCTTCTTCCATCACTCGGGCCACATGCAGCAGTGCTTTCGAGGGAATGCACCCGACATTCAGGCAAACCCCTCCGAGCCTCGAATGACGCTCGACGAGGACGACCTTCTGGCCCAGATCGGCGGCCCGAAACGCCGCGGTGTAACCGCCGGGTCCGCCGCCGAGCACGAGGACATCTGTACTTTCTTCCATTTCTGGATTCCTCAAAGAAGGAGACGGCGCAGGTCCGAGAGCAGCCCACAAAGGTAGGTCGTGAAGCGAACACCCAGGGCACCGTCGATGACTCGGTGATCATAGGAGAGGGACACGGGAAGCATCAGTCTCGGAACGAACTCCTCACCGTTCCAGATCGGCTTCATCGCCGCCCTCGAGACTCCGAGTATCGCCACTTCAGGAGCGTTGACGATAGGCGTGAAATCGGTCCCGCCGATGCCCCCGAGGCTGGTGATCGTGAAGGATGCGCCCTGGATCTGGTCGGGCCTCAGCTTGCCCTGGCGGGCCTGCTCACTGGTCTCGGCCAACTCCCTCGCCAGCTCCATGATCCCCTTCTGGTCGACATCGCGAATGACCGGCACCATCAGGCCCTGCTCCGTGTCGACCGCCACTCCCAGGTGGTAGTAGTCCTTCAGGATCACGTGCTCGCCATCGGGGTCGAGCGAGCTATTGACACGCGGAAACCGTTGCAGCGCGCCAACCGCCGCTTTCATCAGAAAAGCCACGGGAGTGAGCTTGAAGCCCTGAGCCTTGGCCTCTTCGGCGTTGGCGCGGCGGAAAGCGTCCATCTCGGTGATGTCGGCTTCGTCGTGCTGGGTGACGTGCGGCACATGCAGCCAGCTTCGATGTACATTGGTCTTGGAGATCGACTGGATGCGGGTCAGCGGTCGACGCTCGATCTCCCCGAAACGTGAGAAGTCGACGACCGGCATCTCGGGCAATCCCGAGCCCTGGCCCGACGGCTGGGACAGAGTCTTCTTGACATAGCCCTGTACGTCTTCCCTCAGCACACGCCCCTTTCGACCGGTGCCTTTGACCCTCGACAGGTCCACACCCAACTCGCGGGCATAGCGTCGAATCGCCGGGCTGGCATAGGTGGTGGTGTGCGGGAACTCGTCGACAGCTGCCGGCGAAAGTTCGGAGGCGGGGGCCTCGACCTCCGGTTCCGGAGACACCTCCACAGGATCGGGCTCGGAAGGTGGAGGACTCTCCTTCGAATCTGCGGAATCGGGTTCGGATTCCGCTTCCGCGGCCGTGGCTTCTTCGGCTTCTTCGGCTTCCAAGGCTTCCAAGGTCAGGATGACTGCACCCTGGCCCACCTTGTCACCCGTCTTGACCTTGACTTCTACCACCTTGCCGGCGAGCGGGGAAGGCACCTCCATCGTCGCCTTGTCACTCTCCAGGGTGATCAGGGGGTCCTCGATTTCGATCGCATCCCCGGGGTTCACCAGAACCTCGACAATCTCGACTTCGTCGAAATCCCCGATGTCCGGTACCAGGACTTCTCTCGTCTCGGGCATCCGTCAGCTCCCTACACCGTCCACGGCTCTGGGGCCTCTGGGTCGATGTCGTACTTTTCAATCGCCTCAGCCGCCTTCGAGATCGCAACGGTGCCTTCGTCCGCCAGGGCCTTGAGCGCTGTCACGGCGACGTTATAGCGGTCGACCTCGAAAAAGCGCCGCAGCTGCTTCCGGGTGTCACTGCGGCCGAATCCATCCGTGCCCAGGGTCAGATAGCGGCCGGGCACGTAGGGCCGGATCTGGTCGGCCACCGCCTTCATGTAGTCCGTCGATGCGATTACAGGGCCCTGCTGGCCCTCGAGGCACTGCTCGACATAGCTCTGCTTGCGCTTGGCGGTCGGGTGGAGGCGGTTCCAGCGCTCGATCGCCAACCCGTCCCTGCGCAGCTCGGTGAAGCTGGTGGCGCTCCAAATATCGGACTCCACTCCGAAGTCCTGCTGCAGGAGCTCGGCTCCGGCGATGACCTCGCGCAGAATCGAGCCGCTGCCCAGGAGTTGCACGCGGGGCTTGGCTGACTTGGCCTTGCCGCCAGGCCCCTTCCGCAGCAGGTACATGCCCTTGCAGATGCCCTCCTCGACCCCTTTCGGCATGGGTGGATGCACGTAGTTCTCGTTCAGCAGTGTTATGTAGTAGAAGACCGACTCGTCGTCCGCGTACATCCTCTTCAGGCCGTCCTGGAGGATCACCGCCAGCTCGTAGCCGTAGGACGGATCGTAGGAGCGGCAGTTGGGCACCGTGGAGGACAACAGGTGGCTGTGGCCGTCCTGGTGCTGGAGCCCTTCTCCGTTGAGGGTGGTGCGCCCCGAGGTGGCCCCCATGAGGAAACCCTTGGCTTGCATGTCGGCCGCTGCCCAGATGAGGTCGCCGACCCGTTGGAACCCGAACATGGAGTAGAAGATGAAGAACGGCACCATCGGGATGCCATGATTGACGTGTGAGGTGCCGGCGGCGATCCACGACGACAGCGACCCGGCTTCGGAAATGCCCTCCTGCAGGATCTGCCCATGCTTCTCTTCGCGGTAGTAGGCCAGCTGATCCGCATCCTCGGGCGTGTAGAGCTGCCCGGTGGGCGCGTAGATGCCGACCTGACGGAACATCCCCTCCATACCGAAGGTCCGCGCCTCGTCGGCCACGATCGGAACGATGTGCTCCTTGATCTGCTTGTCACGGGTCAGGGACATGAGGAGTCGCACGAAAGCCATGGTGGTGGAGACTTCGCGATCGCCGCTGCCTTCCGTCACCGCGCTGAAAGTGGATAGCTCGGGGACCTCCAACTTCTCTGCCGCTTCGGGCCGCCGAAGGGGGATGAAGCCTCCCAGAGCCTCGCGGCGCTCGCGCAGGTACCGCATGGGAGCGCTGTCTTCAGCCGGCTTGTAGAAAGGCAGCTCCTCGACGCGGTCCTCGGCGATGGGAATGTTGAACCGGTCGCGGAATTTGTGCAGCTCCTCCTCGCCCATCTTCTTCTGCTGATGGGTGATGTTCTGGCCCTCGCCGGCTTCGCCCATGCCGTAGCCCTTGACCGTCTTGGCCAGGATGACGGTCGGCTGGCCGGTGTGTTTGACCGCAGCCGCATACGCCGCATACACCTTCTGGGGGTCGTGCCCGCCTCGACCCAGCCGCCAGAGCTCCTGATCGGACATGTTCGCCACCATCTCCGCCAACTCCGGATAGGCACCGAAGAAGTGCTTGCGAATGTAGTCGCCATCGGCCGTCACGTAGGCCTGGTATTCACCGTCGAGGGTCTCTTCCATTCTCTTGCGCAGAAGTCCGGAGGAGTCCTTGGCCAGGAGAGGATCCCAGTTCGACCCCCAAACGACCTTGATGACGTTCCACCCGGCACCTCGAAAGACCGCCTCGAGCTCCTGGATGATCTTGCCGTTGCCGCGCACCGGGCCGTCGAGGCGCTGCAGATTGCAGTTGATGACGAAGATGAGATTGTCCAGCTTCTCCCGGGAGCCCAGAGAGATGGCTCCCAGCGATTCCGGCTCGTCCATTTCGCCGTCGCCGAGAAAGGCCCACACCTTGCGACCCTCGGTGTCGATGATCCCCCGGTTGTGCAGGTACTTCATGAAGCGTGCCTGGTAGATCGCCGATATCGAGGTCAGGCCCATGGAGACGGTCGGGAAGCGCCAGAAGCCCGGCATGAGCCACGGATGGGGATAGGAGGGAAGGCCCTTGCCCTCCACCTCCTGGCGGAAATTGGCCAACTGCTCTTCGGTGATCCGGCCTTCGAGAAAGGCCCGTGCGTAGACGCCCGGTGAGCTGTGCCCCTGGAGCATCACCAGGTCGCAGCGGTGATCGTCGCCGGGGCCATGGAAGAAGTGATTGAAGCCGACCTCCAGCAGGGTCGCCACGGACTGATAGGTGGCGATGTGACCTCCGAGATCTCGACCCTCTCGATTCGCCCTCACCACCATGGCCATGGCGTTCCACCGGATGATGCTCTTGATCCGACGCTCCAGTGCTGGATCGCCCTGGCGCCGCTCTTCCTGGTGGACGGGGATGGTATTCAGGTAGGCCGTCGTCGCGTTGTAAGGCAGATATGCGCCCGAGCGCCGCGCCTTGTCGACCAGGGATTCGATCAGAAAATGAGCTCTCTCCGGGCCGTCTCTCTCGATGACCTCCTCGAGCGCTTCCTTCCACTCTCGAGTCTCCTCGGAGTCGAGATCCTGCTCGAGGGGATTGATGTCTGGTTCCGTACTCATGACTCCTTCACCTCGAGGCCTCCTGGAGGGGCTTCGAATCACCCCACCGGGCCTCTAGCTTCTACTTCTTCGCGATGTGTTCCGCGAGCGCCGGCGTATTCTACGTCACCATCCACCAGGTAGGGGCCACCTCAGCCC
>JARFQS010000292.1 GCA_029287645.1 Thermoanaerobaculia bacterium
GGCCGGAGATCTGGGTGGACGGCCCAGATGCAGTTCTGGATGGAAGTGGCCCCAATGGTCCGCATGTCGCTGTCGACGAATTCGGCACGCGTGTCCATGTCTGGGAGGTGTTTGACACAACGGGAGGGGATCGAGACGATGTCTACGTGCGCCGTTTCGACGCTGATGGGATTCCCCTGGCGGATCCCGTCATGGTCAACACCCTGATCGACGAGGCGCAGCAGGACGCCCGGGTGGCGACCTCCTCGGACGGCTCGTTCCTGGTGATCTGGGAGAGTGCAGAGCCGAGTGCGACAAATCCCACTGTCGATCGGGACCGGGTTCGAAGCCAGGCCTTCGATGGTGACGGCAACAAGATTGGCACGGAGCAGCTGCTGAGCACCGTGTCGCCCGAGAGCCTCCAGCCACTTCATATCGATGTGGCTGCGCTGCGTGTCACCGACGGCAGTCCCGGTGGCTACATCGTGGTCTGGGGCAGCTGGACCCCCAACGGGACAGACACCGGAAAGAACATCCAAGCACGCTTGGTGTCTCCGAATGGGACGCCGTTCGGTGCCCAGTTCCAAGTCAATACCACCATCGCTGGGGATCAGACGCAACCGGCCGTCACCGAGCTCCCGGACGGAGGGTTCCTGGTGGTGTACACATCGCCGACGAACCTGCTCCTGGGCCAGCGCTACGACGCTGCCGGGCAGCCTGTAGGCGGAGATTTCCAGATCAATAACACTTTCGAAAGCGGAGTATCACAGCCCGATGTCGAGCTCGGCTGGAACGGGGTCGTAGGAGTGATCTGGGAAGACGACGAGGGCTCTGGTGACGCCGAAGAGATCCGCGCCCGGCTCTTCGACTCCGACATGAACCCATTGGGGCCCGACTTCCGGGTCAACAATCTGGGCACAGATGATCAGCGGCAGCCTTCGCTCGGCAACTATGGCCCCGCCGGCTTCCTGGCAGTCTGGGAGAGTGATGTGAACGTCACCGCCGGGGACGACGACAGCAATCTCAGCGTCCAGGCCAGGCTCATCACGGGTCCGAACACCTTCGACGGGCTGCAGTTTCAGCTCAACGACTGGATCGACGGGCGGCAGCACAATCCCGCTGTCTCGGGATGGTACGGACGTCTGGGCACGGTGTTCCGCAGTGATTCGAACGTCGACGAGAACGGCGCCGTCATCACGGGGCGCCAGATCGAGCATTGCATTTATTGCGACGACTTCGAGTGGGGCAGCGAGTGGCGCTGGCCCGGGGTGGTCGAGTGACGAGTGGGGTGCTCGCTAGATCGACCCGGCTGACAGCTCGCGACGCAGCCAGGCCTTGCTCTTGGACCAGTCGCGCTGCGCGGTTCGCAGGGAGATGTCGAGGGCGTCGGCCGTCTCCTGCGGTGTGAGTCCGGCAAAGTAGCGACAATCGAAGACCCGCGCCAGTCGGTCGTCGAGCTCACCGAGTTTCTCGAGGGCCCGATCGAGAGCCAGGATCAGCTCGGCTTGACCAGCCTGGCCGATCTGGACCTTGTCGAGCGGCACGGGAGGAATGCCCGAGCCGCGCTTGGCTGCTGACTTGCGACGGGCGTAGTCGACCAGGATCTGGCGCATCGCACGGGCGGAGATCGCGTAGAAGTGATTGCGATCGCTGACCTGAACGCGGGTCTGGTCCACCATGTTCATGTAGGCCTCGTGGACCAGCGCCGTCGTGTCGATCGTCTGGCCCGGCCGCAGACGATTCAGCTGCTGGTGCGCGATCCTCTTCAGGTCCTCGTAGACCAGGGGCACGAGGCTCTTGAAGGCCTCCGGGTCCCCTTCACGGTAGGCAATGAGGAGTTGGGTGATGTCGCCCTGCTTCAATCTTCGCTCCCGTGGCTCGCGAGTCCCTCACCGAGACTGGCCACTCGATTATGCAGCCATACGTCGTCGGGTGGAAGTCCTCTCAGAAGCTCTTGCCCGGCCTCGAACTGGGCGATGGCCTCTTGATCACGGCCCAGCGCGTGCAGAGATTCGGCTAGCTCCACGCGGGCTTCGCCGATCAGCCAATGGCTCGGGCCCAGATCTGTCTCCCTCGCTTCCAGGCCTTCGAGTAGAGGGCTCACGGCCTCCTCGGCCCGCCCCTGATCGTTCCAGACCGCTCCGAGACTGACCAAGGAATCGGCCAGGTTGAGTCCTATGCCGCCTTCTCGCTGCACCTGCAGAGCCTCGACGAGCAGCTGCTCGGCGCCTCCGAGGTCTCCTCGGCGGTGGAGAGTCTGAGCCAGCAGGCTCTTGACGCGGGCGGTCGCCAGATGTGTACCTCCCAAGAGTCGATCGAAGCGCTGGAGAGCCGAGCGATACCCATCGATGGCTTCGTCGAGTCGTCCCAGCGAGGACTGACAGCTGGCGAGATTGATCTCGCAGGCGATCCGTTGAAAGTGGTCTTCGTCGACCGAGCTCATCATGATTTCCGCTGCCCTTTGTGTCAGCGGCTCGGCATCGATATAGCGCCCCTGATCCATCAGCACCCGGCCGATGTTGGAAAGCACCTCCGCCACCTCGACGTGCTCGGAACCGAGTCGTCGCTCACTGACGGCGAGCGCTTGGCGGTACAGATCCTCGGCTTCGTCGAATCTACCGGCGTTGTGGAGGTTGTAGGCGACGTTGTTGGTGAACTGCGCGACGACCGAGTTCTCCTCTCCATACAGCCGACGCAAGACCTCGAGGGACTCGAGCTTGAGCTCCAAGGCGGCTTCGGTCTCTCCCTGGTTTTCCAGCGTCGTCGCGAGAGTGTGGGTGGTCAATGCAGCCTGTTCTTCATTTCCCCGCTCGTTCCAAATGGCCAGGGTCTGTCGGAGGAGCGGCTCGGCCTCTTCTGGTCTCCCCAGTTGATTGTGCAGGGCGGCGAGGTGACCCAGAGTTACCGCCAGGTCCTCGGTCGAGACGGGGCCCTGGGCCTCGTGGAGTGCGACGGCTTCGATCAGAGCCTCATCGGCCTCTTCGTACTCGCCCCGGGCATAGTGAATGGCACCCAGGGTCGTCAGACTCTTGGCCATCTCCAGGGTGTTCCCGAGTCCCTCGCTGCGCAAGGCGGAGGCCGAGTCTCGAGCCAGGGCGACGGAGCGATTGAAGTCGCCGATGCCGTTGTAGGCGCGGGCCATCACCTCCAGTAGCTGAGCTCGCAGTGCGGGCTCATCAGCCAACTCGGCGCGAATTCGGGTCTCGCCCTGATCGAGGAGATCCCGTGCAGTAATCGGCTCGCCCTCCTCCCTACGAGGGTTGGCCGCCTCGAATAGGCTGGTCAGGAGATCGGCGACCCGCTCGGCTCGCTGAGCCTCGACGCGGGCTCGGTCCCGCTCACGAGCCGCAATGCGACCCTGCCAGGCGATGGCAGCCACACCGACCACGACGAGAAGGGCCACCAGGACGCCTGCCGCTACGGAGACCTTGTGCCGTCCGACGAACTTCCCGGCTCGGTAGCGCCAGGTACTACGCCTTGCATGGATCGGACGCCCCTCGAGATGCCGCCCGATGTCGTCTGCCAGCTCGCCGACCGAGGCATAACGCCTCTCCGGCTCCTTGCGGAGAGCCTTGAGAATGATCGTGTCGAGGTCGCCTTCGAGGCGCCGGCGTAGTCTGCGAATCGAGAGAGGAAGGGACTCTCCGTCGACCAGCTCCGGATCCACTTCGATAGCGCGACTCGGTGGCTTGGTGAGTGTCCGGGCCCTATCGGCCGCGGTGCTGGATGGACTGGAGCTGCTGAGGCGGTGGGGCGTAGTGCCGGTCAGGAGTTTGTAGAGCAGGACTCCGAGAGAATAGACGTCGGTTGCCGTCGAGACAGCGCGATTGCCGATCTGCTCCGGAGAGGCGTACTCGGGCGTCAGCGGCTGGAAGACGGTCGCCGGATCGTCCTCTGTCTCTTCGAGGATCTTGCCAACTCCGAAGTCGAGAAGCTTGATCTCGCCGTTGGACGTCACCAGGATGTTGCTCGGCTTGAGGTCCCGGTGCACCACCAGATTCTGGTGGGCATATTGAACGGCGGCACAGACCTCCTGCATCAACTCCAGACGCTCTCGGACCGACAGGCTACGGTTGCGACAGTACTCGTCGATCGGCTCGCCGTCGATGTGCTCCATGACAAGGTAGGGAAAGCCCTCGTCGGTGACTCCGCCATCGAGGAGGCGGGCGATACCGGGATGCTCGAGATGGGCCAGGATCTGCCGCTCGATGAGGAAACGCCGCTCCTTCTCCGGAGTCTCCAGGCCCCGCGGCATCAGCTTGAGTGCCACTCGTTTCTCGAAGTGCTCGTCGGCCCGCTCGGCGAGGTAGACAACACCCATGCCGCCGCGTCCGAGGACCTCGACGAGGCGGTAGCGGTCGATGGTCCGACCCGCCTGATCGCTATCGAAGGTGCGTCTCAGGTCGCCTGCCAGTCCGTCGAGAAGGTCGGGTGTCGCGTCTTCGAGGGCGCGGTCGAGGAGGTCGTCCCGGTCTTCGACTCCGACGAGCAGGTCCTCGACGTCTCGTCGGAGATCCTCGTCGTCTCCACACTCCTCCTGCAGGATCGAATCGCGATCCGATTCACCGGCATCGTCGAGAATCCTGTCGAGAATCCTCGAGACCCGTTCCCAGTTGGCCCGGTCGGGACCAGGTGCTCGTGTCATATCAGGGGCGCAAAGATAGCAGAGTGCTCGGAGTCGCTGCTCGTGCCCTGGTACGACTCGATGTGGAAGTGGACAAGAACTGTAAGGGCAGCTGGAGGGTGAGGTCGGAGTCAGGCCTTCTGGCCGACCTTCCTATCCGAGGCTGCTGGTGTCTCCACTCAGGGACCGGGTCCTCGTTGGCGCGCTGCCGAAGGCGGCCAGCCCGGCAAGAGTGCCAGCCAGGGCTCCGGTCCACACCAGATCGATGGGGCTCGCCATGCCTCGCAGGGCGGTGAGTCCCCAGGAGGGCAGGAAGAGCAGGAAAGTCAGGGTCCAGTAGGTCAGGAATCGTCGCACGGTCTAGCCTCCTCGGTTGTTCAGAAGGCTAGATCCTGCGACTGTCAGACGCTGTCAGTGGCCTCTTCGGGGCCTCGACTCACGTCGACCGGTTTGGAGGCGCGGACCATGGCCACGGCGGCGAAGATCACGGCCGTTGCGATCACCATGCGAAGCGTGACGGTCTCGTCCAGAATCAACCAGCCCAGGAACACGGCCACTACCACGTTCAGGTAGGTACTGCTGGCGACGATCGGTGCCGGCCAGTGGTCCAGCAGGTAGACGTAGGCGGTGAACGAGACGATCGAGCCGAAGATCGTCAGATAGAGGACGGCAGCCGAACCTTCCCAACTCCATTCCATGTTCTGCCATTCTCCACGCACCCATCCAGCTATCGCCAGGGCGATGCCCCCGGCCAGCATTTGGAGCGCGGCATTGACCACCGCTCCGCTGGAGATCGGATTGCGTTGGGAATAGACCGAGCCCAGCGACCAGGAGGCGGCCGCACCAAGAATCGCCAGAGGCCCCCGCCAGTCGGCATTGCGGAGCTCTTCGAGATCGACTCCGATGAGGCTGGTCGCGGCGACGAAACCCAAGAGCAGCCCGACGAGCTGAAGGGCTGTCGGTCGATAGCGCAGGCCAGGCAG
>JARFQS010000308.1 GCA_029287645.1 Thermoanaerobaculia bacterium
GTCCTGGCCGCGAATCGGTGCGGCAGAGTCGTGGATCGGGAAGGTGCCCCCGTCCCTCCGCACGAGCAGGCGTTGGCCGAGAAAGGCCACTTCTCGCCTCTCTTCGAGGCAATGGTGCACGGGGTCGAGCACCTTCTTGCCGGTCTCTTCGTCGACTACCCTGTAGACATCCCCGGCCGCTTGGCCATACGCCTCCTCGAGCGTCCAGCCGGTGAGCTTCTGGGCTACCGGGTTGAGGTAGTCGATGATGCCGCGGGCGTCGGTACGGATCACTCAGTCGGCAATGGAGGCCAGAGTGACGAAGGCGCGCTCTTTCTACTGGAATAGCGCGTTCTCCGCGATCTTGCTCTCGGTGATGTCATGAGCAACACCGATGACTCGATGTACCTGACCATCTTCGTCACGCATCGCGACGGCTCTTTCGGCCAACCAGCGGATCTCACCACGGGGTGAGAGACAGCGGATCTCGATCGCCAGGTTGTCGTCTTCAGCCTTGAGAAGTCGAAGGAGGGCTCGTTCCAGATTGGGTCGGTCCTCCGGGTGAACCATGTCCAGGAAATCGCCACCGGTTTCGATCTGATCGTGGAGAGACAGCCCGAAGACCTGGTCGATCAGCTCTGACGTGTCGAGGTCGTCACTCTCGGGGTCCCACTCCCAGGTCACTGAGCGAGCTGCTTGTTGGGCGAACGCGAGCCGTTGACGAACATCGTGGAGAGCGATCGCCGACTGCTCCTGGGCGGTCACGTCGAAGGCGGTGACCAGAGTGGCTGGCTGCCAGTCGAGCTCGACGTATCCCGAGGTCAGGCGTATCCAGCGCTCACGTCCATCCTTGCGTTGCAGCTTCCATACCTCCGCCTCGCCCGACGGCTGGGAAGGCGCCGCGGAACCGTTGTCACTGAGAGACAAAGGCTCGACAAGATCTTCCAGGCCCATATCCATCAACTCTGGAGCCGAGTAGCCGGTCAACGCCTCGGCGGCGGGGTTGACGTAGAGCAATTTGTCGCGGTGAACGAAGATGGCCACCGGCATGGTTTCAGCTAAGATTCGAAACCAGTGCTCCGCCTGAGTCAGGGAGGGTGACGGGGGTGGAGTTGGCCTCATGTCGGCAGCGTCCTTCGGGGATTATAGCGGTGGAGAAACCACACGGTAGGACAACGCGGAGCGACCTCCCCGAGCTGCCACCCGAGGTGGTTGCCGAAGTCGATTGGGAGCCCTTCGTGCCTCTGGCTTTGGAGGGGGGACAGAGGTCCTTTGTCAGCGGCAAGCCGGAGAACGGTCTCCTTCGAGTCCAGTACTTCAAGCGTCAGGGCGATAATGCCGTGGTGGGTCGGAGCTGGTTCGGACCCGGGGCAGCCGGACCGCCGAGTCATGCGCACGGCGGAAGTATTGCGGCGGTTCTCGACGAGGCCATGGGGGTGGCTGCGTGGTCGAGCGGCTACCCATCGGTAGCGGCGCACCTCGAGGTCGACTTCAGGAAGATGATCCCCCTCGGGACGGACACCTGGCTGGAGGCATGGGTGGAAGAAGCACGCCCCAGAAAGGTAAGGACTCGCGGAAGGTTGCTCGATGACGAAGGAAAGCCCTTCGCCGAGGCTGTCGGCCTGTTCGTGGTTCTCGATCCGGACCGGTTCGGAGACGTTCTCGAGAAGGTCGCGGAGGCCATGGGGATCGATCCGGCCGAGCTGCTGTCGAGCATCGCCTCGGCACACGAGTAACCAGGAACTGTCTACGTGTCAGGCCTGCCCGACATCGCTGCGAATCTCTCCGCATCTCTGCGATCACTGCGCTTCGAAGCGCCGGTGACCCATGTCTACAACCCTCTAGAGTATGCCTGGCCAGCACATCGGGAGTACCTACAGCGGTTTGGGCGGGGGCCGAAGGAAATCGTCCTGCTGGGAATGAATCCTGGACCCTGGGGCATGGCGCAGACGGGGGTTCCCTTCGGAGAGGTCACTTTCGCCAGGGACTGGTTGTCCATCGGCGGCTCAGTGGGTCGTCCGGACCCCGAGCACCCGAAGCGGCCGGTCGAGGGTTGGGGGTGCTCCCGAAGCGAGGTCAGCGGGCGGCGAGTCTGGGGTTGGGCCAAGGAACGATTCGAAACACCGGAGCGCCTCTTCGAGCGCTTCTTCATTGCCAACTACTGCCCGCTGATGTTTCTCGAGTCGAGTGGCCGCAATCGGACTCCCGACCGTCTTCCCGTCAGAGAGAGGACGCCGTTGTTGGAGGCCTGTGACGAAGCGCTTCGCCTCTCGGTTCAGGCGCTCGAACCAGCCTGGGTCGTCGGTGTAGGTCGATTCGCCGAGACGAGTGCTCGACGTGCCCTCGAGGGGTTCGACGTGAGGGTAGGGAGGGTTCTCCATCCGAGTCCGGCGAGCCCGGCCGCCAACCGCGACTGGCAGGGTCAGGCCAGAGCTCAGCTGGCCGCCCTGGGCATTGAAGACTGAGATAGCGTGTCGAAAGACCAGCTGATAGTTTCAAACGCCGTGTACGAAGGAAGCTCGAGGATGAGGAGACATCGTTGACGGGCTCGCTCGCCTTGGCGGTGTTATCGCTGGTTCTCGCCTTGGGAGCTGTCGGCTGGGCGTACCTGGGGTACCGACGACTACGCCGAGAGAGAAACAGTCTTCTGGAGGTCGAACAGACCCTGCGCCACGATGCCGCTCGGTTGAGGGTGATGCTCGAGCAGCTACCCGCAGTGGTTTGGACCACCGACGACAGCCTCGAGTTCACCTCCAGCCAGGGTGCGGCCCTGACCGGTCTCGGGCTGCAGCCGAATCAGGCGGTCGGGCAGTCGATCTTCGAGTATTTCGGGACAGATGAAGAGGACTTCCCTGCCATCAAGGCGCATCGCCGGGCGCTCGAGGGAGAGTCGCTGGCGTTCGAGTTGGATTGGAGAGGCCAGAGCTTCCATTCGCTGGTGGAGCCTCTGCGCCAGAGCGATGGGAGGATCGTAGGTGCGGTGGGTGTGGCGCTGGACGTCACGGAAGTTCGCACGTCGGAGGCCGCCCTGAGGGCCAGTGAAGAGCGCTACAGGGACTTTCTGGCGCACAGCTCGGACGGGATCTGGCGGCTGGAGCTCGATGAGCCGATGCCGGTCT
>JARFQS010000326.1 GCA_029287645.1 Thermoanaerobaculia bacterium
CGCCTGGTCAGATCGCTGTAGGGGGCCGAGGCACCAAAGCCATCAATGCCCAGGATTTCTCCGTCGGATCCCACATAGCGTTCCCAACCCATCGGGCTCCCAGCTTCGATCGCCAGTCGTTTGGTGATCGAGGTCGGCAGGATCGCTTCCCGGTAGGCAGCTTCCTGGGTGTCGAACAGGTCCCACGAAGGCAGACTGACGACTCTGGCCGGGATGCCTTCATCGACCAAGGCCTGCCATGCCTCGATGGCCAAACTGACCTCGGAACCGCTGGCGATCAGGATGATCTGTGGCTCTCCTTCGGATGGGTCAGCGAGTACATAACCACCCCGAGCCACTCCTTGCTCGGCCTTCTCGTCAGTACCGGCCAGAACCGGCAGACCTTGTCGGGTCAGCGCCAGCGCAGTGGGTCCAGAGGTGCGCTCAACGGCGATGCGCCAGGCTGCTGCCGTCTCGTTGGCATCGGCTGGCCGGATCACGGTCAGCCCGGGGATGGATCGCAGTGACAATAACTGGCTGATGGGCTGATGGGTGGGACCATCTTCACCCAGGAAGATAGAGTCGTGGGTGAAGACATACTTGACTGGCAATCCCATCAGGGCTGCCAGGCGGATTGCAGGCCGCATGTAGTCGGAGAAGATCAGGAAAGTGCCGCCGTAGGGTTGCAGCAGCCCCGACAGGGCCATGCCGTTCATGATCGATCCCATGCCGTGCTCACGAACGCCAAAAAAGAAGTTGCGACCTCCCGGTTCGTCAGCTGATTGATCGGGCAGGCCCTTGATATAGGTGTTGTTGGATGGAGCGAGGTCGGCAGATCCACCAACCAACTGTGGCAGCACGGGGCATATGGCGTTGAGCACCGCTCCGGACGCCTTGCGGGTCGCCATCGCACCGTCATCCGGACTGAAAGTCGGCAATTTGTCTGTCCAGCCGGGTCGCAGATCTCCGGCTATTCGTTGCTCCAGCTCGTTTGCCAATTCGGGGTGCGAGACTCGGTAGCCCTGCAGCATTTCGACCCACTCCTCATGCTGGGCCGCGCCACGTTCGGCGGCCTCGGCGAAGGGGCTGCGAGCCTCATCGGGGATGTGGAATGTCGGCTCGGTGGGCCAGTCCAGAGCCTCCTTGGTAAGTCGAATCTCTTCTGGACCGAGAGGTGACCCGTGGACTGCGGCGGTATCCTGCTTGTTGGGACTGCCGTAGCCGATTTGGGTACGAACCGCGATCAGGGAAGGTCTCGAGATCTCGTCCCGAGCGTTGCGGTATGCGGTGTCCAATGCCTCGAGATCGTTTCCGTCCTCCACAGTCTGGACATGCCACCCGTAGGCAGCGTAGCGCTGCGTCACATCCTCTGAGAAGGAGAGCGAAGTGGGTCCATCGATGGAGATACCGTTGTCGTCGTAGGCGACGATCAATCGTCCCAGTCCCAGGTGCCCGGCCAACGAAGAAGCTTCAGACGCAACACCTTCCATGAGATCGCCATCGCTGGCGAACGCCCAGATACGGTGGTCGAAGATCGAAAAACGGTCTCGATTGAACTGGGCGGCCAGCAAACGCTGGGCAAGAGCCATTCCGACGGCATTGCCGATGCCCTGACCGAGCGGACCTGTCGTGGTCTCGATTCCGAGATCCAGATCGAGCTCAGGATGTCCGGGAGTTCGCGAGTCCAGCTGGCGAAAGCTCTTCAGGTCGTCGAGAGACATCTCGTAGCCACTCAGGTGAAGGAGGGAGTAGAGGAGCGCCGAGGCATGCCCACACGAGAGCACGAACCGATCGCGATCGAGCCACCGAGGGTTGGCTGGATCGTGCCGGAGAAAACGGGTCCACAGCGTGTAAGCCATGGCGGCCTGACCCATCGGTGCGCCAGGATGTCCCGAGTTTGCGTTCTCGACCATGTCGACGGCGAGAAAACGGATGGTATTGATGGCGGTGCGGTCGATATCTTTGGCGGCCTGAGAGCTCATCGTCTCTCCTCGTGACGAATCTATTTTGGAGTGTCGTTTGACTTGGCCCCGGTGAAGGGCCGCAAAAGCATAGCGGGAATACAGTGATCTTCCAAACTTTGACTCGGGGCGGTCGAAGTCCCTAAAATCGGTGGTCTTGCGACGACCACGGAGAGGTGCTGGAGTGGTCGAACAGGGCTGCCTGCTAAGCAGTTGTCCGGGGTAACCTGGACCGAGGGTTCGAATCCCTCCCTCTCCGCCATTACCCCCCGCCGACGAAACGGCCGGCCACTGCGCCGGCCGTTCTGCCGCAGTGAGGACGGCTGCGCCTTGAGCAGTGGGCAGTGAGCAGTGAGAACGGCTGCGCCTTGAGCAGTGGGCAGTGAGCAGTGAGAACGGCTGCGCCTCGAGTAGTGGGCAGGCGGGGGGCGTAGTTCTACTCAGTCGATTCGCCGCGGACGGTCAGGACGGGACAGTGGGCCCTCTGTACGACGCGCTCCGCGGTGCTGCCCAGAACAAGATGGGCCAGACCGGTTCTGCCATGGGTCCCCATGGCAATCAGATCGGCGCCAGCAGTTTCCGCCTCGCTGAGAATCACTTCGGGAGGAAATCCCTCGCGAGCCAAGGTGTCCACATTGAATCCCAGTTGACGAAGCTCCTCCGCGAGGGATGCCAGCCGATCCTCGGCAGCTCCCTCCACATCCTTGAAGTAGTCGAGCGATGTGGGAATGGTGCCATAGGCGGTGTACTCATAGGGAAGGTGATACACGTGTAGCAAGACGATCTTGGCGGAGGGTTCAGGTCCCAGCAGACTGATCGCCGCAAAGTAGGCAGTCTCGGCGTCGTGAGAGAAATCGGTTGGGACCAGAATCGTATTCATGGCCCGGTGCTTGTCGGTATCGCCCGGATGAACTGTCAGCACTGGACAGTCAGCATGCTGCACCACCCGTTCGGCAGTACTTCCCAGAAGCAGATGCCTCAGTCCGGAGAGGCCTCGGGTGCCGATCACAATCAGATCGGCGCCTTTGTCAGTAGCCGAGTCCAGGATCACCTGGGACGGCACACCCAGTTTCAGCTCCGCCGTCACCTCGATGCCCATCTCCTTGACCCGGTCTGTGATCTCGTTGAGCCGTCCCGAGGCAGCTTCCTGCAGGGCTTCGGTGAAGTCGGGCGG
>JARFQS010000347.1 GCA_029287645.1 Thermoanaerobaculia bacterium
CGTAGACCCGTTTTCTGTGCGGCCTCGGGGTTGTCCAACCATCGCTCCCAGACCGCAGCCAGCTGAGTCGTATCCGCAGCTCTTTCCCAGGCGGCTGCTCGATCGAAGATCTCCTCGATCTCCCGAAAATTCTGCATCGAGGGACCGACGACGGTGGGCACCCCGAAACGAGCCGACTCGAGCGGATTGTGTCCTCCGGTCGGCACGAGTGTTCCACCGATGAAGGCAGCGAAGCCCACCCGGTAGAGGGCCGCCAGCTCTCCGAGACTGTCGAGAAGCAAAACCTCGGGACGCTGGCCCGAGTCCCACTGAGAGCGGCGCAGGACCTCCAGACCGGCCTTGTGCAGGAGCTCCGCGACCTCATCCCATCTCTCGGGATGGCGCGGTGCCAGGACCAGAAGAGCGCGGCTACCTCCCCCGACACGGACGAAGCTTTCCAGCACCTGGCTCTCCTCGCCACGCATCGTCGACCCCGCGATGAGGATGGGTCGCCCGTCAGCCAGAGTATCGAGTCTGGATTCCACCTCGGGCAGGGGCTCGATCTCGGGGGTCTCGAACTTCAGGTTTCCCGTGCGTTGCACCCGGTCGGCAGACACACCGAGCTCGATCAGTCGTCGGCGGTCCTCATCGGTCTGGACCGCGAATCCATCGACACGCCCGAGAAGAGGGCCGAGCAGCGGTCGCAACCGTCTCATCCTCCGGAAGCTGTGGTCGCTGATCCTGCCGTTGACCACTGCAATGGGGACCCGCCGCCTCTTGACGCGCTCCAGGAGAAGGGGCCACAGATCTCCTTCGACGAGGATCAGAGAGCGAGGGGCGAATCGTCGCAGGAACGGTTGAATGGCGATATCGGTCTCGTACGGCAGGTAGGCGACTGCGGCCCTTGATCCGAGCTGGGCTTGCGCTCGCTCCTGGCCGGTGGGCGTGATGGTCGTCACGAGGACAGGCTGCTCGGTGGGCATGGCTTCGATCAGGGTGTTCGCCACGCCGACTTCGCCCACCGACACGGCGTGCAGCCAGTGCGGGTTCTGCGGAACAGGCCCGTCGTAGAAGGCCATCCGACCAGGAATGGTGCCGAGGTAGTGTCGACCCCTTCGAATCAGGAGAAAGGGTGCGGCCAGGATCATGGCCAACATGGCGACTACCTGATAGACAATCCACATGGCTGTACTCGGCCGCGGCTCAGATCGGTGCGCCCGGCCCTATAATTCACTGTAGCCAGCGCCAGAATCGGACATGATTGCAGACACCGACACTCACGAGATGGGAGGCCGTCGCGACATCGGCATTCTAGCCCCTTTCCCACTGCACCTTTCAGGCGAGTGGTCCGGATCCGAATCGAGACTAGATGCTGACGCCCGAGAAATCGTAAGAGTATAGGGACCCGAATATGCCCTTTCTCGTTCGATCATCACCCGACCGTCGACCCTCGTGGGAGGAGAGCTCCGATCGAGAGCTCATGCAATCCCTGAAGCGCGATGAAGAAGGCGCCCTCGACGAGTTGATCGTCCGCAAGACGCAGGGCTTGATGAGTGTAGCGACTCGAATGCTCGGTGACGCCGAGGAGGCCAGGGACATCGTGCAGGTTACCTTCGTAAGAGTTTGGGAGCACCGGCAGAAGTTCCGTGAGAGGTGGAGCCCGAACACCTGGATCTACCGCATCGCCACGAATCTCACGATCGACCATCTGCGCGCCCGGCAGCGACGGGAGCGAGCCATGTCGCTGGCCGGTACTTCGCTGCGGGCAGTCGACAGTGAGAGGAAGAGCTTGGCCGAGCTCCAACAGCGAGAGGTGGAGGAGGTTCTGCTCAGGCTCGTCGACTGCCTCAGCGAACGGCAACGCGCCGTCTTCGTGTTGCGAGCGATAGAGGGTTTCGATACCCAGGAAGTGTCTGCGATCGTCGGCTGCAAGGTCTCGACAGTTCGCAATCATCTCTTCGTGGCGCGACGCAAGCTGCGCCGAGAGCTCGAAGTCCGTTTCCCGGAGTATGCGCCTGGTTCGCCGATCGACACAGAGAACGAGGTCGAAGATGGATAGGTGCCGGTATCTGCTCGAGCGTCGGTTCAGGGAGCCTCTCGCCGATGTCGTTGTCGGGGATGACGGCGCCACGCGACAGGAGCTGATCGACCACCTGAGAGCTTGTTCATCGTGCCGTCGAACGACGGTCGACGAAGATCCGACCCTCGCTTTCTCCCTTCTGGAAGGCGAGCCGGTCGATACGGACAGGATCGCCGAAATTCAGAAATCGGTGAGGACACTGCGCCGCTCGAGGGCCATCGAGAAGGGGAACTTGCCCAGATTGAACGAGAGCGGCAAGGCTTTCCTGGTGGCAGCGAGTCTGCTTTTCGTCCTTACGCTTCTCCCGCTCACCGGCGGGCGACCTCGCGAGGAGGGCTCGGAACCGAAGGTCGGAGTGGTCTCCAACCAGCAATCTAGAGCCGAGTGGCAGCGGTGGAACGACGATGGAACGGCAAAGCCGGTCATCGAAGACCTGAACCGACCGGAGGCCAGGGTATATCAGCGCACCGAAGAGGATCTCGCCGTGGTCATGATCGTGGATGAGACCCTGGACTTGTAAGGGCTGTCGGGTGGCGATATCAGAAACTCTCGGCGAGGGAAGGAAGAGGCAGTGAGCGGTGGGTCCGCAAGCCCTAAGCTCGCCCGCGACTCCTCAAGTGACTTCGAAGCTCCCATTCGGGGCTCTCGCACTGGTGGTGCTCGTGGCGATGGCTCCTTCTTCGGCAGCAGCTCTGGCTTCGGATGCGGATCCGGTTGTCACGGGGACGTTCACCTTGCAGCATCGTGCCGCCTCGGAGGCCGTCGAACTGATCCACCCCCTGCTGACAGAACGAGGTGCTGTGGAGCTGCGGCCGGCCGACAATTCCCTGATGATTCGAGACGTTCCCGATGCAGTGAAGCAAGCCCTGGCGCTTCTGAAGGAGTTCGACGTTCCGTCGCCGGTTCTCCGTTTCGAGTTCAGGATCGTCAGCGCCAGTCTGGGGGGTGGAGGGGAGCCCGGTCAGGAGACCGAGGCCCTACCCCCGGTACTGATCGAGCGGCTGCGGGAGTTGCTGCGCTTCGACCGCTTCGAGCTGCTGTCGGGTACCGATCTGGCGGCATCCGAGAAGCAGCCTATGGAGGCCTGGGTCGGTCCCGAGTTTCTGGTTCGGTTCCGGGTCGGAGTCGTCCAGATCGATCGTCGCGTCAAGCTCCACGACTTCCAGGTGGCAAGGCGTCAGCAAACCGGCGAACCGGAAGTCATGATTCACACGAATCTGAGTCTCTGGCTGGACAAGCCGATGATTCTCGGGCTGGCTCGCACCGAGTCGAGCGAACGGGCTCTCATGGTCGTCATCCATTGCACACTGGATGGGTCCCGGCAAGCGACGCCATCCACGGCTCGCGACCCGGGGACGTAGGCGGAGAAGAAGAGAATGCAGTTCGTTTGTAGAGTCGGCACATCCGGTGGGCGCGTCCTGGAAGACGTCTTCGAGGCCGCCGACGAAGCGGCGCTGAGACAGCAGCTCACTCAGCGGGGGTATCACGTCTTCGACGTGCGCCGGCGGGGTCCTGTCGGCAGGCTGAGGCTACCCGGCCGATCCCGATCGGCGACCCGGATCGGGTTCAGGGAACTGACCATCTTCAACCAGGAGCTCGCTGCCCTGCTGCGCTCGGGCTTGCCGATGCTGCAGGCCCTGGACCTGATGCTGGAGCGTCAGAAGGATCCTGTCTTCCGCTCGACCCTCAGTGAGGTTCGGGACCGGGTCAAAAGCGGTGAGGATCTCTCCTCGGCCATTGCCGTATTCGGCGACATGTTTCCGCCTCTCTACGCTGCGACGCTGAAGGCCGGCGAGCGCAGTGGTGAGATGGAGCAGGTCATCAGGAGGTTCATCCGGTATCTGCAACTGGTGACGGAGACCCGTAAGAGAATCGTCTCCGCTCTGGTCTACCCCGCGGCCCTCGTGGGCCTGTCGGTGGCTCTCATCGGCGTGATGACGATCTGGGTGATGCCCAGATTCACCGACTTCTTCTCCAGCCTGCGGGTCGACTTACCGCTGTTGACGCGCATCACCATGGGCCTGTCACTGTTCGTGAAGGAGCACTTCCTCCTCCTGGTGTTCGTTGTCGTCGCCCTGGTCCTCGTCGTGCTCAACATGAGTCGGACCGAGGCCGGCCGGAAGGCGATCTCGAGAGCTCAGTTGCGGGTGCCTCTCCTCGGCCCGGTGTTTCACCGCTTGGCACTGTCCGAATTCTGTCGCTCGTTGGCCACCCTCCTGGCAGGAGGAATACCGATCGTCTCCGGACTCGAGGTAGCGGTCGGGGCGGTGAGCAATTCGTACTTCAGGCAACGCCTCGAGCCGATGATCGACGGTGTCCGAGAAGGTCAGTCGCTGGCCAAGAGCTTGGAGGAAACGGGCGTCGGATCGGATATCGTCATCGACATGATCGAGGTCGGTGAAGCCACCGGTTCGTTGGACACGATGTTGTCCGATGTGTCGGATTTTCTGGACGAAGAAGTGGAGACGAGTCTGCAGCGCCTCTTGAGCCTGCTCGAGCCGGTGATGCTGGTGCTGATGGGCATCATCGTGGCCACGCTACTGATCTCCGTCTATCTGCCGCTGTTCAGCCTGCTCGGTCAGGTGCAAGGATGACACCGGGAAGAAGTCAGTCGATCCGCCAGAAACGAAAGGTGAGAATCGAGTCGTGAGCGCACAGCAACCGGAAGACGGCACAGCCTTCGTAGAGCCGACTACGGGTCTGGAGACCAACCATCGCAGGGAGGAGCGCGAGGCGGTCGAGCTGGCTCGGAAGTATGGACTGGAGCTGGTGGATATGGATCGGTTCCGTATCGACAACGACCTGCTGCGATCCATTCCATTCGACATCATGCTGCGCTACAACTTCGTCCCGGAGGCCCAGCAGGATGGGCGACTAATCATCGTGATGGTGGACCCCGGGGACATCACCAAGCTCGACGAGTTGGAGCTCCTGCTCGGCAAACCGATCGAGGTCAAGCTGGGCCGTCGCTCGGCCATCGAGGAGATCCTGAAGCGGTCCGAGGGGGCCCAGCGAGTTCTCGATGAGGCATCGGAGGACTTCCGACTCCAGCTGGTCCAGGAAGATGCGGACGGTGACGAAGTCCTGTCCCTGGACAGCATTACGGCCGACAGCAGCCCCATCATCAAGCTGGTCGACTCGACGATCTTCAATGCGATCCAACGCCGGGCGAGCGACATACACATCGAGACTCGTGAGACCGAGGTCGTCATCAAGTATCGAATCGACGGGGTGCTGTATCAGGCTATGGAGCCGATCGATCGCCGTCACCACCAGACGATCATCAGTCGTATCAAAGTCATGGCCGAGCTGGACATCGCCGAGAAGC
>JARFQS010000297.1 GCA_029287645.1 Thermoanaerobaculia bacterium
AAGCCGGTGCCAGGAGAGCCGAGCAGGGGAAGAGCCCGGCCCCAGCCGTAGCCAGCGCAATCCGGCCTGCCCCGCTCACGAAGTCACGTCGGCTGATGGGCTTTCCGGGGGTCATTCCAGATGGCTCGGTCGTGTGGGATCAGGTCGTTCCGTAGCGCTGGAAGAGGCGTCGATTCGTCCGGCACCGGGGATCGAGGTTCGTGAGTCCTGCTTGCTCTGCCCAGTCCATGGCCTCGAGGAACTCCTCCGCCGTGATACCGCGGCCGATCTCCTCGTAGTCGTTGGCCTCCCAGGCGACGTGATACTGCGCCATGATGTTGACGTAGGTCGCCGGCGAGATCTCCTCGGCCACCCAGTGGACGAACTCCCGGGTGCCGGCAACCCGGTTCGGCATGACGAGGTGCCGGATCATGAGGCCCCGCAGGGCGCGGCCGAACTCGTCCGTCGTGTGGTGGCCGACCTGGCGATGCATCTCGAGGATGGCTGCCTTGGTGAGCGCGGGATAGTCGGCCGCCCCGGCCGAGTACTTGGCGGACTGCTCTCCATCCATGAACTTGCAGTCGGGCAGGTAGATGTCGACGATGCCGTCGAGCAGCTCGAGGACCTCGACCCGTTCGTAGCCGCTGGTGTTGTAGACCAGGGGCAGGCGCAGACCCTGCTTCAGGGCGATGCGGGTGGCGTTGAGGATGTGGGGCATGACATGCGTCGGCGTGACGAGGTTGATGTTGTGGCAGCCGATCCGCTGGAGCCGCAGCATCAGGCCGGCGAGCTCTTCGTCCTCCATGCGGTCGCCGCGACCCTTGTGGGAGATCGGCCAGTTCTGGCAGAAGACGCAGCGCAGATTGCAGTGGGAGAAGAAGATCGTGCCCGAGCCGCCCTCACCGACCAGGGAGACCTCTTCCCCGAAATGCGGCTGGGCGCTGTAGACCGTCACCCGCTTCGGCGAGCGGCAGTAGCCTTTCTCGCCGTCCAATCGGTCGACACCACATTGGCGGGGGCAGATGGAGCAGGCCCCGAGCGCTTCGAAGGCCTGGTCGATGCGCTCCTGGAGCTTGCCTTCCCGCTCGAGCTTGGCGTAGGCGGGCAGCCAGCCCTCGGGTGGGTACTTGGCGCCGGTGGCCCGGGTGGGTGACAGGAGCATCGTCCCCCCGAGGACCGCCGTTCCCTTGATGAAGTCACGCCGCGTGGTCGACATCTGGGCGCTCCTGCCACCATTTCACACCCTCGAACCACTCGGGTCAAGGGAACCGAGGTCCTTCATTCGCCAGCACAGGGATGCTGACCCATCACTTCCGATACACTTCTCGCCGTTGGCCGACGCGCAACACCGAGATCAGAAGCTCCTTGCCATCGAAGCCGTAGATCACGCGCACCTCCCGCATCCGGAGGCGCCGAAGGCCGCGCCAGTGCCCGCTCAACTGCTGGCCGCGAAGTGGGTCGAGGCGAAGGGCTTCAACGGCGTCGAGCACGAGCGCCTGAAGGTCTCGTGGCAAGCGACGCAGCTCTTGGACGGCTCGCCGTTCCCACCTAATCGGGATCGAGCTCACGCCGGACCTCGTCGTGATCGACCCACTCCGATTTCGGATCTCGGAATCTGGCGAGAGCTGCTTCCAGGTCCTCGCGCTCCTCGAGATAGAGCTCGAGCGCCTCGACGATGAACGAGCTCTTGGAGCGCCGGGTGGCTCGCGCGAGCGCTTCCAGTCGCTCGGCGATGGGGTCGGGCAAACGAACCGACTGCGTCATCATGTGAACCATTGTAATACAAGTCTTACAAATCCCTGATGAGCTCTTTCCAGGCCTATTCATAGGACGGAATCGAGAAGGGGAGACTCGCACCCCGCACAGCGCCCCTTGTCGATGACCCCATGAATGACGTAGAGTGCGTCAAATCTCTGAAGAAAACAGAGGGCAGGATGGCTCGGCGGATGGTCCGCCGTGCGGAGGATGAAGAAAGGTGTTTGCATTGAATCAGAAGATCACTATTTGTCTGTTGATGGTGGCACTGGTGGCGAGCTCGGCGGTCTTCGCCGCGCACCACGAGGCGGCCGAGTACGAGAAGCTGGCTGAGAACTGGGAGTCGGCGTACAACAACGAGGGTGCCGCAGCGGTAGCCGCCCTCTATCACGAGGACGGGATGCGGATGCCTCCCGACATGCCGATCGCCAAGGGCCGTGCTGCGATCGAGGCCCAGGTCCAGGGTGGCATGGAGATGGGGCTGGCGAAGGTCAAGATTGAAATGGTCGAGTCGATGGTCAGCGGTGAGGTGGCAGTCGGGCGGGGCACCTTCAAGGGCATCGACGCCGATGGAAACGCCATGACAGAAGGCAAGTGGATGAGCGTCTCCAAATGGGTCGATGGCAAGTGGCAGATCCATGCCGACATCTGGAACATGGACGCGCCGGCATCCGAGTAGGCCAGGCTCGGCTTCACAGCAATCAGCAAACCGCAAGGGCCGGCCTCTGCGCCGGCCCTTCTTGCGAGTAGGATGGGACTGGAAGGAGGTCCATCGACATGACCATCCAGACCCAGGCCGAAGACTTCCTGTCTCATAGAAAGATCGCGGTGGTCGGTGTGTCGCGGAAGCAGGGCACCGGCAACGGCATCTTCAAGGCGTTGCGAAAGCGGGGCTACACGGTCGTGCCGGTCAATCCGAAGGCGAAGGAAGTCGAGGGCGCGACCTGCTACCCCGACCTGAAGTCGATCCCCGAGGGTGTCGACGCTGCTGTGATCGTCACCGGCCCGGAGACCGCCGAGAAGGTGATGCACGATTGCGTCGAGGCCGGCGTCTCCCACGTGTGGATGCACTACAACGCGCTTTTCGGGGCCAACAGCAGCAGTGTCTCCGATGCTGCCACCGAGTACGGGCGCGAGCAGGGCGTCGACGTGATTGCCGGAGGCTGTCCCCTGATGTTCGGGGAAGGCGCCGACCTCGGCCACCGTTGTATGCGCTGGCTACTGCGGGTGACTCACAAGCTTCCCTGAACTAGTTTCTCTGGGGTCTGGAGTGCCAGACATTCTGGGGCGAATCCGTCTAGGTAGACGTGGCGGTTCGCGGTTACGAGATTGTTGGCACTATCTACGGGGTTGAAGTGATCTCCGGCGGGCGAAGAATCGGTGAGCTACCCCGGTTGATAGAGGTCCATGGACAGGGCCGATGGCGAAAGCTCGAGGGGTACGCAGTTGTCAGGCTTCCCAACGGTGGTCTCGTCGATGCTGAGGTACACTGGTACGAGGCCCATGGAATTGGAATGAGAGACCTCAAGATAAAGAGGTTATTGGACTGACTATGCTGGCAGAGAGTCGTCTCGATTTCGTTGTTTGTGTGCGCAATGAAGGCTTCGAGGCATCTCTTGCGGTGCGCAAGCTATACCGAGTCCTGCCCGACGACGAGGCGGCAAGCCGATCTCTCTTGCGCGTGGTGGATGAGACCGGAGAGGACTACCTGTACCCTTCCGGACTTTTCGCAACCGTAGCCGTTCCCGCTGAAGCCGCCGAGGCTCTAGCTGCCGGATGAGCGTCACGCACAGAGTCGCGCTGGTGGTTGTTGCCCTCCTGCTTCATGCTAACTCCATTCGTGCACAAGACGACCCGCTGATGTTCGTGACCTCGGCCTGGTCAGACACCCTTCCTTGATCGAAGCCCAATGTAGGGGAGGGGCTTG